>JBAQGR010000370.1:0-2823 GCA_049287895.1 Desulfatitalea sp. | reverse complement strand
GTATGGGCAACGGACATAACCTACATACCGATGGAACGAGGGCACATGTACCTTGTGGCCATTATGGACTGGTACAGCCGCAAGGTTTTGTCGTGGAGGATATCCAATACCCTTGATACCGAGTTTTGTATTGAGGCCCTTACAGAAGCTATTGGGCGCTACGGAGCCCCAGAAATTTTTAATACCGACCAGGGCGCCCAGTTTACCAGAAAGGAGTTTACCGGCGTCCTGGAAGCAAACAATATCAAAATCAGCATGGACGGCCGCGGCCGCGCGCAGGACAATATTTTTGTCGAGCGGCTGTGGTGGACGCTCAAGCATCAGTATGTCTATCTACACGCGTTCGACACTGTTCCGCAACTGCACACGGGATTAAAGCAGTGGTTCGAGTTCTACAATTTTGAGCGCTTTCATCAACGTCTTGACAACCGAACGCCGGATGAGGTCTATTTTGGCCTCAACCAACAGGTTGCGAGAGCCGCATGAAAATGGGTACAAGGAAGTACTTCAGTGCTGGTGAGTGTGTGCCGGGGGGATTTGGTGGATCCCCCCGGCACACGCCCTCAGCATTTACGGTAACCCCAAAAAAGGGGGGCACGACGCCTCCCGATAACCTGGCGGCTTATAGCTTAATCCGGTCCGCCGGTTGTCCAAACGATGGGGTCCCCCGCGGTTGAAGGGAGAGCAGGTTGGCTACCGCCGTCATCACATGCTCGAATCGTATTCCCCTGGCCGTGAGTATGTATCGGGTGTTCAAGGCCTCTTGCGCGTCGGACAGCATTGTTTGCACAAAATCGCCATCCCCCAGAATGCGCTCATCGCTTTTTTGAAAAAGACCCGTCTTGCGCAAGGACTGAACGGCCGACCAGCCGCCGGCGCTGCGCACCAACCCACCACCGGTAAGGGCCGGTTGCCGACCTAAATCGATCCCTTCCATGACAAACTGGCGATAGCCCCGTTGGGCCGAACTCTTTTTACTACCGAAAGCGCCAATACTTCAACAGGAGTTTCGGGGATAACCCACTTTCTTAGAAGATTTCGGTAAAATAACAATAACTTATCTATAAGCCTGCTGTAAGACCCACCAACTATCCTCCACCTATTAGCCTATTAAACCAAACAAAATATAGCCCTTAGCATCGTTTTGTGCTGTTTTAAACTTGACATGGAAGACCCTACCGCATATTATGATTTCATGGCTCACTTCCATATCAAGACCAAAAAGGGAAGACCCTACCTGTACGTCAGGGAGATCGCTCGGGTCGATGGCAAGCCAAAGGTCGTCTCCCAGATCTATATCGGATCTCCGGAAAAGGTCGCCGGTTTGACTCGCGGACAGGACTCGGATGCCGTGGCCTTGAAGGTAGAGCAATTCGGCGCGATCTGGCTGGCCAACCAAATCGACAGGCAGGTTAATCTTTGCGGTATTGTCGACAGCATTGTTGCCCCGGCCGAACGTGAGACGGGTCCCTCAATCGGCGAGTATTTTCTGTACTGCGTTCTTAACCGGATGGTTCAAGCAGTAAGCAAGAACAAGCTTGCCTCCTGGTACCAGAGCACCGCCATCCAGCATATCCGGCCCGTTGAGATTGAAGAACTCAACAGCAAACGATACTGGGAAAAATGGAACCGGGTATCCGAGGAGCATTTGCGAAAGGTCGCCAAAGCGTTCTTTGAACAGGTATGGCAGGTAGAATCGCCATCGGCCGACTGCCTTTTGTTCGACACCACCAACTATTACACCTACATGGCCGGCCATACCGAGTCGGAACTGGCCATGCGCGGTAAAAACAAGCAAGGCAAACACCACTTAAGGCAAATCGGTCTGGGGCTTCTGGTAGCAAGAGATTCGCGATTGCCGTTGTATTACAGCGTTTATCCGGGCAATATCCATGACAGCAAGCATTTCGAAAGCATCATGGATGAGATGTTCGGGGTTGTGTGCGGCTTTAACAAAACCAAGGAGCGGCTCACGGTGGTGATCGACAAGGGGATGAACGCCGAGGACAACTACAGATGGATTGACGAGCATTCGCGCATTCATTTCATCACCACCTATTCCACCTATTTCGCCCAGGATCTGGCTGCAACGCCGCTGGGGCGATTCGAACCGGTGGATATTGCCTATAACCGTCGTCTCATGGAAGAAGGCAAAGAGCAGGAGCGCCTGCTCGCCTATAGGACTAAAGGAGAATACTGGGGCAAAGAACGGACGGTGATCGTCACCTACAATCCCTGCTCCCGCCGCAAGCAGGAGTATACCTTCAATGACAAGCTTGAGGTCATCCGCCGGGAACTGCTTTCCATGCGGACCAAGGTACGGGATAGACAGCCCCACTGGAGAAACGAGGACGCCGTAAAAGAGCGTTATTTGCGCCTCTGCGAGCAAATGCATATGCCTTCGGAACTGCACGAGCTCGCGTTCGAGCACTCCGCAAACGGCCTATCCATGAGTTTCCGTAAAAATGCCTATCTGGTCGAACGCAAACAATCCATGTTCGGCAAGAACATCATCATCACCGACAACATGGACTGGATGACAGAGGATATCGTACAAGCCAGCCTTGATCGTTGGCAGGTCGAGGATCGTTTTCGTATGAGCAAGGATGAGGACCTCGTGGGAGTAAGCCCCGTGCGCCACTGGACGGATAGCAAAATAAGGTGCCATCTATTCACCTGCGTGGTGGCCATGACCTATCTGCGCCGGATCGAACTCAGACTTGCGGCGGCTGGTTTGAAGCGTACGGCCGCCGACGTCATGGAAGATATGCGAAGGTTACATCAAACACTGGTCCTGAAGAAAGGATCCCGCAAGCCGGAACG
>JBAQGR010000369.1:0-15800 GCA_049287895.1 Desulfatitalea sp. | reverse complement strand
GTAAGTAAAATCGAATCAAGAACCGACCGCACTCATTTTGGCTTTGCAAGAGCAATGTCCGTGGATTAGAAGCATAGACGCGATGGTGCTGCTGGTTGGGATTGGTTGATCGCGTATTTGATGTTGGTGATCCCAAGGGGATTCGAACCCCTGTTACTGGCGTGAGAGGCCAGTGTCCTAACCGTTAGACGATGGGACCACATCGGTCGGTAGGCGCTGAAATATAGAAAAGGCGTTGGTTTGTCAACACCATTTGCCCGGTATACCGGTGACCTTGTTCTAATCGCAACTTCAAATTCGCTACCCTTCGCTGACGCGACCGCGATTCACCGAATCGCCCATTACAGGCTTCACGCGCCGGTTTTCTTTTTCCCCCGGCGAACTCCCGCGCCGATATAAATGATGGGCCCCAGAAAGGGAATCAGGGCCACGAAGGCCCAGGCGGCTTTTTTTTCGATGCCGCCGAAATCTTTGCGGGCGATGTCGAAGATGGCCCAGCAGGTGAGCAGATAAAAGGCGATGCCGCCCAGCACGATCCACTCCGCGGTGCTCATGGGGGATTATCCTTCCAGCAGCTCGACGATTTTCAGGACGGCATTTACGTAATATTTGCTGTGGTTGTAGTGATAGACGACCTTGGCGGCCTGGTCGCGGTCGATGCCCGGCTTCCAGCCGTAGTTATTGAGGTAGCTGGCGATGCTGAAAATGGCGTCGGCGTCTTCGAACAGATTGATGCGGCCGTCGCCGTTGCCGTCCTGACCAAAGGCCAGGATGTTGCTGGGCATGAACTGGGCGATGCCCAGGGCGCCGGCATAGGAACCGACCACCGAGGTGGAATCGATGCCGTGCAGGGCAGTGTAAGTGAGAAAGGCCTTGAGCTCTTTGTAGGCCCAATCGGCTTTGGCATCGGCCTTTTGGTCGTATTCGGTGCGTGTGAAGCGGCGCTCTTCGGGCAACTGGGTCCACAGATATTCCCTGGGCTGGGCTTCGGTGAGAGTGGCCATGGTGGAGAGCGTATTGAGGATCGAGCGCTTGCCCAGGTAGCGGCCGAACTTGGTCTCCACAAGGATGATGGCGGTGATGACCCGGGGATCGACGCCGAATTTCTTCTCGGCGCCGGTGAGCACATCGGCGTGCTGGCGCATGTAGGCCTGGGCGTCCCGGATGTAGCTGGCGTTAGTCAGTTTGTCATAGTCCAGGGTGGCTTCGTTGTGCTGGAAGTACGCCGACACGCCCCGGGTTTCGAAAAAGACCTCTTCATGCTGGTAGAGCTGCTGGATGCGCTGGGTGTCGAAACCATCGGCGATGAGCCGCTTTTGCAAAGCGTCGAAAAGGGTTCGGGGCGCAGGCGCATCTTGCGCGCAGGCCGTGCCGCACAGAACGAAGGCTCCTGCCAGGGCCGCCGCCCAGGCTCGCCACTGTCTGAAGGGATTGCGTGATTTCTTCATGTCCGGATCTCGTATCGATGGCCGTGAAGGCATTGTTATTATTGCATAGGCCCTTGGGGGCCGGCTTGATAGGCGCACCATGACATGGTATGGTGCGCGGTGTCAATTGGGAATGCCGACGCAAACGCTTCCATTGCTTCCCATGGGACACTCGTTTACGGCTTCATCCACGGTTCCAGTATCCAATCCAAAGGGGCGCCCATGGCCAAACGAAGCGCAAAGACGTTGTTCAGTTGTCAGGCGTGCGGGTATCAATCCCCCAAGTGGCTGGGCAAATGCCCTGAGTGCGGGCAGTGGGACTGCTTTGCCGAAGAGACCATGGCCGCACCGGGCAAGAGCGGTCCCCTGCGCGGCATCGTTGACACCATCAAGCCCAAGCCGGTGCCCATCGACGCGGTGGCCCTCGAAGATCAGGAGCGCATGTCCACCCATATCGCTGAGCTGGACCGCGTGTTGGGCGGCGGACTGGTGAGCGGATCGCTGGTGCTCATCGGCGGCGAGCCGGGCATCGGCAAATCGACCCTGATGCTTCAGACCATGTACGGCATGGCGGCCAATGCGCACACCGTGCTCTATGTGTCGGGCGAAGAGTCGGTGCAGCAGCTGCGGCTGCGTAGCCGGCGCCTGGCAGCCAATGCACCGCGATTGTTGGTGGTGTCGGAAATCGATCTGGACGCCATTCTGCAAATGGTGGAAGAGCACCGGCCCGATGTGCTGGTCATCGATTCCATCCAAACCATGTACAGCAGCGATTTGACCTCCGCCCCGGGCAGCGTCAGCCAAGTGCGCGACTCGGCCATGCGTCTGATGCTCAACGCAAAAAAATCAGGAATCCCCACCCTGCTCGTGGGTCATGTCACCAAAGACGGCGCCATCGCCGGCCCTAAACTGCTCGAACACATGGTCGATACGGTGCTCTATTTCGAAGGCGACCGCAACCATGTGTTCCGCATCCTGAGGGCCGTGAAAAATCGCTTCGGTTCGACCAACGAGATCGGCGTATTCGAGATGCAATCCGGCGGCCTGGCACAAGTGCCCAATCCATCAGCGGTGTTTCTTTCCGAAAGGCCGCACAACGCCGCCGGCTCGGTGGTCACCGCCACCATGGAGGGCACGCGGCCCATTCTGGTGGAGCTGCAAGCCCTGGCCAGCAGCTCCAACCTGGGAACGGCGCGGCGCACGGTGCTGGGGCTCGACCCCCAGCGGGTAGCGTTACTTGTAGCGGTAATGGAAAAGAAGCTGGGGCTGCACCTGTTCGGGCATGACATCTTCATCAATGTGGCCGGCGGCGTCAAGATCGACGAACCGGCCGTGGATCTGGCGGTGCTGGCGGCCATCGCGTCGAGCTTTCTGGACAAGCCCGTGGCCAGTGACACCCTAGTGCTGGGCGAAGTGGGTCTGGCAGGCGAAGTACGCGCCATCGGCAATATCGAGGCGCGTTTAACCGAAGCGCGCAAGATGGGCTTTCAGCGCTGCATAGCGCCCAAGGGCAGCATCAAACGCATGGAAGCACCGGCCGAGATCGCACTGATCGGCGTAGGCACAGTGGAAGAGGCATTGGAAGCGCTCTTCTGAGTTCGTGGATCCCATTGACTTAACCCAACAGTAATATTATGAATCGAAAAAAAGGCACAAAATCAAACCAATGGCAGGATCATTATACGCGCCAGGCCCAAAAGGAGCACTATCCGGCCCGATCGGTTTTCAAGCTGGCCGAAATCCAGAAAAAACATCGCATCATTGCCCGCGGTGACCGCGTCCTGGATCTGGGATGCGCGCCTGGATCGTGGCTGCTCTTTGCAGCCCAGGAGACAGGCCCAGGGGGCATCCTGGTAGGTGTCGATTTGATGCCGGTGACTGTAGCCATGCCGGCCAACGTGCGGACCATCATCGGCGATACTCATGAATTGCGCCAAACAGCCGATCAACTATTCGGCGACGGTTTTCAGGTGGTGCTAAGCGATATGGCACCTTCGACCACCGGCGACAAGTCCGGGGATGCCGCCCGCTCGTTTGCATTGTGCCAGTCAGCCCTGGCCGTTGCCGACGCCTTGTTGTGCACTGGGGGTCATTTTGTGTGCAAAATCTTTCAGGGCGAGGATTTCAAAATTTTTTGCGATCAGGTGAAAACGCGGTTCGATCGTATGCATATTTTCAAACCCCAAAGCAGTCGGAAAGCCAGCCGGGAGATCTTCATCATCGGCCTGGGCAAACATTAGGAGGAATATATGTCGGGGCACAGCAAATGGGCCAATATCAAACACAAGAAAGGCGCGGCCGATGCCCGCCGCGGCAAGATTTTTACCAAACTGATCAAAGAGATCACCGTGGCGGCCCGCGCCGGCAGCGGCGACCTTAATTCCAACCCACGCTTGCGGGCCGCCGTCTTGGAGGCAAGGGCGGAAAACATGCCCAAGGACAATATCGAGCGGGCCATCAAAAAAGGAACCGGTGAGTTAGAAGGGGTTCACTACGAAGAGTCGACCTACGAAGGATATGGTCCCGGTGGCGTGGCAGTGCTGATCGATTCGCTGGCCGACAACAAGAACCGCGCTGTCTCCGAGATTCGCCACGCCTTGGCCAAGCATGGCGGCAACATGGGTGAAAGCGGCTGCGTGGCCTGGATGTTCAAGAAAAAAGGGTACATGGTCGTGGAAAAGAGTACCATTGCCGAGGATGTTTTGATGGAGGTCGCTCTGGAGGCGGGTGCCGAGGATGTGCGCGACGACGGCGACAGCTTTGAAATCATCACCGATCCCGATACCTTCGAAGAGGTCAAAGCCACCATCGAAGCAAAGGGGATCACGCATGTGGCGGCAGAGGTAACCATGGTGCCGCAAACCATGGCGCCGGTGGAAGGCGAAATTGCCGAACGCCTGGTCCGGTTGCTCGAAGCACTTGAAGATCTCGACGACGTGCAAAAGGTCTATACCAATGCCGATCTGCCGGACGACATGCCGAATGAATAAGGAATGACACCGCAATAGAGCCCTTTCGATCTTGATCCAGGCCATGGGCGCTTGCCGCGCATGGCCTGTGTTGTCTTCCGTTGGCTGGCCTTTGCATTCTGACCCAATGCCCCAAACGAGGAGCGATGATGACGATCACCTATAACCGAACCGACGGCGCACCTGCTGCCATTGGTTTGTACGATCCGCGTTTCGAGCACGATGCCTGCGGCGTGGGATTTGTATGTCGCCTCAATGGCACCCCCTCCCACGATATCGTCGACCAGGGTCTGCAAATACTTCTCAATCTGGCCCACCGGGGTGCTTATGCCTGCGATGCCGACACCGGCGACGGCGCCGGGATCATGCTCCAGATGCCCGATCGCTTTTTACGCGCTGCCAGCAAAGACGAAGGCATCCAGTTGCCTGGCCCGGGCCGTTACGCCGTGGGTCTGGTCTTTTTGCCCCCGGACATGCAGCAGCAGGAGACCTGCAAGCAAAAACTGGAAGGCATGGTTCGCCTGGAGGGCCAGACCGTGCTGGGGTGGCGCAAGGTGCCGGTCGCCAGTGATGTGCTGGGCCCGTTGTCGCGCCATGTGGAGCCCGAGATTCATCAAATCTTCATCGGACGCTCCAAATCGATCCAGGACCAGGATCACTTCGAACGGATTCTCTTCATGATCCGCCGCCAGGCGGAAAAGACCGTGGCCCATGCCGGACTGGCCCAGGGTGGCTACTTTCATATCCCCAGCCTCTCCAGCCGGACGCTGATTTACAAAGGCATGTTCGTGGCCCACCAGCTCAAAGACTACTTCAGCGACCTGAGCGACGCTGTCATGGAGAGCGCCATGGCCATGGTGCACCAGCGCTACAGCACCAACACCTTCCCGGCCTGGGCCCTGGCCCATCCCTTCCGGTTCATCGCCCACAACGGCGAGATCAACTCGCTGCGCGGCAACCTCAATTGGCTCAAATCCAGGGAGGCGCTCTTTGCTTCTCCCAAATTCGGCAAGCACATGCCCAAGCTGCTGCCCGTCATCCGGCCCGGATCGAGCGATTCGGCGGCCCTGGACAGCGTGGTCGAGCTGCTCTATCATGCCGGCCGCAGCCTGCCCCACTGCATCATGATGCTTATTCCCGAGGCGTGGCAGCACCACGACACCATGTCCGATGCCAAACGCGCCTTTTACGAATACCATGCCAACGCCATGGAGCCGTGGGACGGTCCGGCCACCGTGCCTTTCAGCGACGGCCGTGTCATCGGAGCCGTGCTGGACCGCAACGGCCTGCGCCCCTCGCGCTACACGATCACCCACGACGGCCTGGTGGTGCTGGCCTCGGAAACCGGCGTCCTGCCCATCGCCCCCGAGCGGGTCAAGCAAAAGGCGCGCTTGCAGCCCGGCCGCATGTTCCTGGCCGATCTGGAGGCCGGCCGCATCATCGAGGATGAAGAGATCAAGGCGGCCGTGAGCGGGCGTCAGCCCTACCGGCGCTGGCTCACGGAGAATTTACACACCCTGGAGATGTTGGCCGCAAAAACCACAAGTACTCCACCGGCAGAAGATTCTGGATCGGCACTTCCGGCCTGGCAAAGACTGCTGCTCTACGGCTACACCCAGGAAGATCTCAAAATGCTGCTGCCGCCCATGGCCAAGGAGGGCAAAGAGGCGGTGGGCTCCATGGGCGACGATATCCCCCCGGCCATTCTTTCGCGCAAGTCGCGGCTGCTCTACGACTACTTTAAACAACTCTTTGCCCAGGTGACCAATCCGCCCCTGGACGCCATCCGCGAAGAGCTGGTCACCTCGTTGAACACCTACATCGGCACCGAGGGCAATCTGCTCGACGAATCCTCTGGCCATTGCCGCCGGCTTAAACTGGAGAGCCCCATCTTGAGCGCTGCTCAGATGGCCTTGCTGCGCGTGGTGGACAGCCCGGGTCTTTCCGCTGTCACGCTGGAGATGTGCTTTGCCGCCGGCTCGGGCGGCCAGGGGCTGGACGACGCCATGGAACGGCTCTGCGCCGCGGCCTTCGAGGCCGTTGAGGCCGGCGCCACGATCCTGATTCTCTCCGACCGCAACGCGGACGCCCGGCATGCGCCCATTCCGGCCCTGCTGGCCGTGGCCGGCGTCCATCATCATTTGATCCGGCAAGGGCTGCGCACCCGCTGCGGACTGGTGGTCGAGAGCGCTGAACCGCGTGAGGTCCACCACTTCGCCTGCCTGCTGGGCTATGGCGCCAGCGCGGTCTATCCTTATCTGACCTTTGACACCATCACCGCTTTGATCGCATCCAAAGAGATCGATCTGCCCGATCCGGCCATGGGCCAGGGCAACTACATCCACGCCGTGGAATCGGGCATTTTAAAAGTAATGTCCAAGATCGGCATCTCCACTTTGCAAAGCTACCAGGGCGCCCAGATCTTCGAATGCCTGGGCCTGGGTCTGTCGCTGGTCGAGCGATTCTTCACCGACACCGCCACGCGCATCGGCGGCGCCGAGTTGTCCGATCTGGCCGCCGACATCCAGGCGCGCCATGACCGGGCCTTTAAAGCGCCCGACCGGCCCGAGGCGCGCCTGCTGCCTTCCGGCGGCCGCTACAAATGGCGCCGGGACGGCGAAGCCCATCAATACAATCCAGCCATGCTGGCGCGCTTTCGCCAGGCCGTGTTCAACGACGACTGGAAGAGCTGGCAAGCGTTCTCCGCCGGCGTGGACGAACAGAATCGCACCGAGGGTCTACTGCGTGGCCTGATGGACTTCAAACCTTCCGACAAAGCAGTGCCTTTGGAAGAAGTAGAGCCCTGGACCGAGATCGTCAAGCGCTTCAAGACCGGCGCCATGTCCTACGGCTCGATCGGCAAAGAGGCCCACGAAACCCTGGCCATTGCCATGAACCGCATGGGCGGCCGCAGCAACAGCGGCGAAGGCGGCGAAGATGCCGACCGTTTCAAGCCCGACGCCAACGGCGACTGGCGCAACAGCGCCATTAAACAGGTGGCCTCGGGCCGTTTCGGCGTCACGGCCGCATACTTGGCCAGTGCCCAGGAGCTGCAAATCAAAATGGCCCAGGGCGCCAAGCCCGGCGAGGGCGGCCAGTTGCCCGGCTTCAAAGTCTACCCCTGGATCGCGAAGACGCGCCGCAGTACTCCCTATGTGGGCCTGATCTCGCCGCCGCCGCACCACGACATTTACTCCATCGAAGATCTCTCCCAGTTGATCTTCGACCTTAAACGGGCCAACGCAAAGGCGCGCATCAGCGTCAAACTGGTCTCTACCGTGGGGGTGGGCACCATCGCCGCCGGCGTTATCAAGGGCGGCGCCGATTGCGTATTGATCAGCGGCGACACCGGTGGCACGGGCGCCGCGCCCCAGGGCTCGATCCGCTATTCGGGCGTGCCCTGGGAACTGGGCTTGCCTGAGGCGCACCAAACCCTGGTGCTCAACGGCTTACGCAAGCGCGCGGTGCTCGAGTGCGACGGCCAGCTCAAGACCGGCCGCGACGTGGCCATCGCCTGCCTCTTGGGCGCCGAAGAGTTCGGGTTCGGCACTCTCTCCCTGGTGGCCCTGGGGTGCATCATGATGCGGGTGTGTCATCTGAACACCTGCCCGGTGGGCATCGCCACCCAGGACCCGGAGCTGCGCAAGAAGTTCGCCGGACGGCCCGAGCACGTAATCGCCATGATGCGCTTTATCGCTGAAGAGCTGCGCCTTATCATGGCCCGGCTCGGCTTCCGCCGAGTGGCCGACATGGTGGGCCGGGCCAACCACCTGGACTTTGCACCGGCTGTGGGCCACTGGAAGGCCCATGGCGTGGATCTCTCCGATGCCGTCAAACGCGCCCGCACGCCGATGCACATCAAGGACCATTGTGGCGATATCCAAGCCCAGCCGGCCGATGAGAGCGTGGACAACGCCATCCGTGCCCAGGCCGGCCCGGCCCTGGACCGCAGGAAACCGGTCCGCATCGAGGTCAAATTGTGCAATGTGCACCGCACCGTAGGCACGCGCCTGAGCAGCGAAATCGCCCAACGCTACGGCGACGAGGGGTTGCCCGACGACACCATCACCCTGCAGTGCCAGGGTTCAGCCGGACAAAGCTTTTTCGCCTTTGCCGCCAAGGGTATGACCGCTGTCATCGAGGGCGACGCCAACGACTACTTCGGTAAGGGGTTGTCGGGCGCCAAACTGATCATCCGGCCGCCCCAGGCCGCCCCGTTTGCGGCCGAAGAGAATGTGATCATCGGCAACGTGGCCCTGTACGGCGCCACCGGCGGCGAAGCGTACATCCGCGGCCTGGCCGGCGAGCGCTTCTGCGTGCGCAACAGCGGGGCGCAGGCCGTGGTGGAGGGCACCGGCGATCATGCCTGCGAGTACATGACCGGCGGCCGGGTGGTCATCCTGGGCCCCACCGGCCGCAACACCGCCGCCGGTATGAGCGGCGGCATCGCCTATGTGCTGGACGAGGTGGGCGATTTCAGCGAGCATCGCTGCAATAAAGAGATGATCGAACTGGAAGTCCTATCAGAAGAAGCAGAGATCGCCGCCGTGAAGAGCATGATCCAGAAACATTTCGACACCACCCAAAGCCCGGTGGCCCGACGCGTGCTCGACCACTGGGAAGAAGTCCTGTCCAAGTTCGTGAAGATAATGCCGGTAGAGTATAAAAAGGCGTTGCTCAATGCTGAGCAAGTCGAGTGATATGGAAGATATGGCGCGATAAGACAAAAAAGGTGACCCATGGGAAACCCAACCGGATTCAAGGAGCATACGCGCGAGCTGCCCAAGCGACGGCCGGTAGGCGAGCGCGTCGGCGACTTTCGCGAAATCTACCAGCCCTTTCCCCAGGAGAAGTGCAAAGCTCAGGCCGCACGCTGCATGGACTGCGGCGTGCCTACCTGCATCTCCGGCTGCCCGCTGGGCAATCTGATTCCCGAATGGAACGATGCCGTCTACAAGGATCATTGGCGCGAAGCCATCGAACGCCTGCATGCCACCAACAACTTTCCCGAATTCACCGGCCGTCTTTGTCCGGCACCCTGTGAAGAGGCTTGCGTACTCGCCATCAACGAACCGGCCGTGACCATCGAGCAGATCGAAAAAGAGATCGTCGAACACGCCTTTGCCCAAGGCTGGTTTCAGCCCCAGCCCCCCAAACAGCGCACCGGCAAGAGCGTGGCCGTGGTGGGCTCGGGGCCGTCGGGTTTGGCCTGCGCCCAGCAGCTCAACCGCGCCGGACACATGGTCACGGTTTTCGAGCGCGCCGACCGCATCGGAGGACTGCTGCGCTACGGCATCCCCGATTTCAAGATGGAAAAGCACGTCATCGACCGGCGCTTGAAGATCATGGAGGCCGAGGGCATTCAATTCCGCGTCAATGCCCACGTGGGCCTCACCTTCGGCTGCGAAGAACTCAAACCGTTCGATGCCGTGGTGCTGTGCATCGGCGCCACCGTTCCGCGCGACCTACCCCTGCCCGGAAGAGATTTGAAAGGCATCCATTTTGCCATGGATTTTCTCACCCGCCAAAATCGCCTCAATGCCGGCGACGACCTGGCCGCCATGGGCTTGGCACCCATCAGCGCCCAAGGCAAGGATGTCATTGTCATCGGCGGAGGCGACACGGGCAGCGACTGCATCGGCACCAGCATCCGCCAGAAAGCAACATCAGTCACCAATTTCGAAGCTGTGGCCATGCCCACGCCGGATCGCCCAGCCCACCAACCCTGGCCATACTACCCCATGCGGCTGCGCACCAGCAGCTCCCATGAAGAGGGCAGCGACCGTCACTGGAGTATTCTAACCAAAGAATTCGTGGGCAAAGACGGCCGGGTCAAAGAGTTGGTCACCGTAGATATCAAGATGATCGCCCAGCCCAACGGGCCGCCCAAAATAGAAGATCTTCCCGGCACCCGGCGCCGCTGGCCGGCCGACCTGGTGTTGATCGCCATCGGCTACAGTGGCCCTGAAACCAACACCATCGCCAAACAACTGGGCCTGGCCACCGACCCCCAAGGCACCATCACTACCAGCAGCCATTACTTGACCCGTGCGCCCGGCATCTTCTCGGCCGGCGACGCCAACCGCGGCCAGTCGCTCATCGTCTGGGCCATCTCCGAAGGCCGCGAGGCGGCCCGTGAAGTAGATATCTACCTCATGGGCGAAAGCACTTTGCCAGCCAAAGGTTGCTGCGATCTGCCGTTGATTCGGTGATACGGCCGCCAAGGAAGCAGGATTCGGACGAGCGCCCTTGCCTCTATATTCGGAGATCTGGAAAATCCATCGACCGACTGATGTTTTCTTGGTCTCCCTTGGTGAAAACCGCTGTTCCCGCACACCTGGGCAGTGCATACAGAAATATCGCCAATAACTAAAAATGGCTTGCTTACAGAAAATAAACCATGCTAATTTCTGATGTCATTAGAATTTAACATGGTTAATTTCTGCCTTCATCCGAATCGAGGCCATTATGGAGGATTTTGTTCTCAGGGTACTGGAAGCGGACAATCCCTGGTTATTAAAGCCTGATCTTAATGCATGGTACCAGCGCTTTTTACCGGAGACATATGTCCCGCGGGATACGCGGCTTTCTCCGGACCATCGCGTTTGCCTGGTGGTCGGGCCAAGACAGGTGGGTAAATCAACTCTCATATGGAAATATCTGTCAGAAACGCAAAAACCGGCCCTTTTCGTTAATTGCGAAGAACCTGCGTTGCAACAGTGGCTGAATTCTCCAGCCCTCGTTCGGGAGGATCTGTCCAGACTCGTCGACCCAATGGTGCCCTTGTTTTTCGAAGAGGTCCAACAGTTGCCTGAAGCGGGCCTTCTTCTAAAGGGGCTCGTTGACCGGCGCATCGGCGTTCCTGTTTTTGCCACCGGCAGCTCTTCCTTTGACCTGGAATCAAAAACAAGAGAATCACTTGCCGGCAGAGCCGTAAGACATCTTCTTCTTCCCCTATCCTTACATGAAGCCGGTTGTCATCCGGAATTGTCCCCATTGCTGCAGACCCAATACTATGCGCATATAATGGAAAAAATGCTGTGCTACGGGGGGTACCCCACCGTGCTGTCTTCCATGGAACCCGATAAGGAACTTGGAGGACTCGTTGAGGCTTTCATTATTCGGGATGCATCGGACCGGTTTCGCATTCGGTATCCAGCGGCATTTAGAAAAGTATTGGAACTGGTGGCCAGTCAAATCGGCAACCTCTGCAACTATTCGGAATGGTCATCCATAGCCGGTATCAGCAACGACACGGTTGCCGAATATGTCCACCTTCTGCAGGAGACCCATATTCTTCGATTGATTAAACCTTTTGTGGGCGGCAAAAGAGCGGAGTTGACCAGCAATCCGAAAGCCTACTTCCTTGATAACGGAATTCGCAATCTCATCTTTGGGGGGTTCCAGCCGGTCCGGGGACGGCCGGATCGGGGTGTGCTGTGGGAAAATTTTGCTTTTACGGAAATCTATAAACGTATCAATCCGCTGCTGGACACGATCCACTATTGGAGAAGCAAGGCCAAGGCCGAGGTGGATTTCATCGTGCGGCACCAGGGAAGGATTGCGGCCTGCGAAATAAAGGCGGGTGACCTCAGGGGCAATGTGCCGCGCGCCTCGCGAAGCTTTATCGAAGCTTATCAACCTGAATTGTTCTTCTGTGTGGGCGATGGGCAGCATCCGGACTTGCAACTGGAGGAAACAAAAGTACGTTTCATTCGCCTCGACGAGCTGGGGCAAACCATCCATGACTGGGTCACGGCATGATACTTTTAATTTGGGATGTTGTGATATGCCGCTGATCCGTTGAGATTGGCTTTCGGCATATGTCTGCTGAGTCTGAATTGCTACGCCGGTCAATGCCCATGCACTTACAGTATCTGTAGGGGCACGGGCATTGGTACACAATCATTGTTTTGACATATCCGCTTGCGGATAGCTATGCGCCGCAGCACTTCTTGTATTTCTTGCCGCTGCCGCATGAGCAGGGATCGTTGCGCCCGACCTTGGGCCCCTGGCGGACGAATTGCACCGTCTTGGGGGCCCGGCCGTCGACGAAATACCAGCGTCCTTCATCTTTCTTGAACTCGGCCACTTCGCGATGGTCCACGGCCTTGCCTTTTTCCCGGTAATGGGCGGCAAACTCCACTGTACCGATGTCATCGTCCGGCCCGCCGGCCTGAGTCTCGACGATCTCAAACCCCAACCACTCCGCATTCTGGCACCATTCGGCGACATTTTCCCGGTTCACCTGGCTGCGCTTGGTGGGATGCGTCGAATCGTAAATATACGCCACCTCCGCTTTTACGTGGGCGCTGTAGCGCGAGCGCATCAATGCTTCGGCGGTCGGCGCGGGCCGCGTGCCTTGAATCAAGGGTTGGCAGCAATCGCTGTAGGGTTGACCGCTGCCGCAGGGGCAAGGTTCCATGGCATAACTCCTGATAAGAGGTAATTGGCCGGGGCCGGCATCAGCGCATCCGGGTTCCATCTTCCGGCCATCGCCTATAATGGGTAAGAACGGTCGGTGTCAAGGACTGTAATGGGGGGTCAGGACCGGCTTTCGCGGGCCGCTACCTCCGGACGGATATTGCCGGTCACCAGGGGCGACAATAAATAAAGGATCATGCAGGTCAGGCAGATGTACCCGAAAACCGGCGTAAAGACGCCCACCACCAGTATGCTGAACGCCACGCGACCCCACCAGGCGTTACGGCTCATGGCCCGGCCCATGTGGATAAAATGAATCGGGTAGATATTCATGATGATTGCGCCGAATACCGTGGTGCCGGTAGCGAAATAGAGCCAAAATCCGATCCAGTGGTCAGAGGCAGCCGTGCTCTGATCCAGAATCACCAGGGGCGCCAACACCAGCAGGGCAGCGGCCGGTGAGGGCAATCCCTTGAAAAAGCCGGGAATGGGATTTTTGTCCAGGGTAAAATAGGTCAAGCGTGCGATGCCCATGACCGAGTAAAGGATGGCAATCCAACCCACGGGGATGGGACCGATCCCGCCTGGGGCCAAACGACTCAGGGTGATGTAAAAGATCCAGCCCGGTACGATGCAAAAGCTGATGGCGTCGGCAAAATCGTCCATCATGTTGCCTATGTTGATCTTTCGGTGGGGCGACGCGTCCGGCAGCGGTTCGGTCAGGCCCAACCGCCGGGCCACGGCGCCATCCAGCTTGTCGAAGGTGGCGGCGCCGATCACCATGAGGTAAGACTCGCGCAACCGCCCCTGGTAGGCGAAGAAGACGGCGATGAGCCCCATCACCGCGTTCATGACGGTCAGGGCGTTGGGCAGCACCGACAGAATCTTGCGCCGCAGCAGCTGATCCCCGAAGCACAATTCATCGAGGCAGACCGTGCCGTACTTTCGGCAATAGGCGGCAATCGATCCAAAGTTGATCACCAGAAAAAGGATCTCGACAAAGAAAAGCGTCCGCAACGGAAGACTGCCCATCCAGGAGGTCCAAAAATAGATCCACGACGACGGGCTCTCGGGCACATGAAAGGCGTGGGCATAGAGCAGCGCGCTGACCGGCGCGGCCACGATGGTGCGCAGCCGGTTGAACTCCACCGACTCGGGCTCCACTCCCTGGCGGATGGCGAATCCGCGCATGAAACCGGCGAAGCTATCCCGCACCAGTACCGTAACACATAACAGTAGTACAAATATGGCGTGGAGCAGTTGCGCACGGGTCGGATCCACGGTGGATACTACCAGGCGCCACATAGTCCCCACGGCGATCACCGGGAAAATGATCGAATAAACCAGCTTGTCCATGAGCCGGTCGGCCAGGTGGGCCAGGGGTGCATTGGGCCGGAAACGGGCGGCGAACCATCCGTCCACCAGGTCGAAGGTCATGGAAACCATTAAAAAGCAGAGCCCGAGGGTATAGAGGACCGGCTCCCAGCGCCACATCACCCCCACGGCGCACACCATACCACCGAACACAAGCACGGGACGGCCATACACCAGTAGAGCGGCCAAGCGGGCGGAAAGCTGAGGAGTAGCAGGCATAGGTCAATCTTCCTTTTATGGGGCCAATGGCCCCAATCGCGCCTTTGCGCTTATCTTCGCGGCCAAACGGTTGAAATCGTCATAGGCATCCCGGGCGGCGTTGGCATGGCTGCCGATGGCACCGTCCGCGGATGTCAGCTTAAAAATGGGCTTACGATGCTCCTGGCCCATGGGAATCAGGCTGCGGTAGTGTTTGAGGATGGCCAGGCACAACGGATCGTCCTCCGGCTTCAGGTTCTCTGCCGGTTCGTTCAAAATACTTTCCCGATAGACGGCCGGAATACGATTGACCCATTTATCATAGGCCTTTACAGGGCGGCTCAAGCGGACGCTATGCTGCTGGCAAAGGTATCCGGCCGGCAGCATCTGGCCGGCGGGCAGATCGAACTCTGGCGTTGGCCAATTGTCCAATCTTTTTTTCCAGGAGTCGCGCCAGTCGCGAAGCGTCGGCACCAGATTTTTCAACCCCTGCAAAGAAAAAAGATCCGCACCCAGGGGAATGACAACATAATCGGTGGCGATGAGAACGCTGCGGTTGATAGCCCCCAAGTTGGGGCCCACATCTACCAGCAAGGCATCCGCCTGCACCTTTGCCGCTGCCGCCTGCATCACCTGCCAGAAAGCGGTCAATATCCGGAATGGCCTGAAAAGATTTCTATCCAAGCTATTGGGCCATTCCTGCGCCAGGGTCTCTTCAAAGGACGAGAGCGCAATATCACCGGGAAGCAGATAAAGATCGGTGGCGATTTTTTGAAGCTTCGCTTCTACAAGATCACCGACGCCTGTTAACGGTTTGATCGCTCTGAAAATGGTGTTGGGCTCATCCGCCTTTTCCCATAGAGATTCCAGAAAATCTTCATCCAGAAAGGCGGCCGTGAGGTTGGCCTGCGGGTCCAGATCGACCGCCACCACACGCATGCGCTGCTCGGCGAACATCCACGAAAGATGGTAAACAAGGGAGGTTTTGCCCACGCCGCCCTTGTTGTTGAAAAAAGTGATGACAGGTGTTGTCATGCATTTTTCCTTACGGTGCAAAGCACAACGGTCGGCTGCACATCGAAGTGCGCCGGTGGATTTCCGTTTTTGCGCAATTCACTCTGGGCGATAGAGATGCCGACCCCGAACCGTTGGATGAGGCCATATACCTTCATGGCGTCCGCCAGGTTGCGGTTTCGATAATCCGTAACTCCTGGTTGACCGAAATTCTGGATGGTCACTTCGCCAAACGGGCCGCCCGGGCTGATGATTTCGATGCGATCATTGAACCAGTAGCATCGCACCGGCGCGTTGGTGCCTTCATAAGTCCGGTGCATCACCGCATTTCTGATGAGCTGTTGCAGCGCCGGCAGGGGATAGTCCATCCGGCGCTTTTCGATGCTGTCCGAAG
>JBAQGR010000368.1:0-7118 GCA_049287895.1 Desulfatitalea sp. | reverse complement strand
TCAAGGAACGGGCCATGGGCCAGGAGGTGATGGCCAGCCTCACGCCGGGCCAACAGGTCATCAAAATCGTCAATGACGAGCTGGCCCGCTTGATGGGCGGGCGGCACGAGGGGCTGAACCTCGCGGGCACCCACCCAGTGTCGATCATGATGGTCGGTCTGCAAGGCTCGGGCAAGACCACCACGGCCGGAAAGCTGGCCGTGCTGTTGCGCAAGCAGGGCCGCAATCCCTATTTGGTGCCCGCCGACGTCTATCGACCGGCCGCCATCGACCAGTTACAGAAGATCGGCGGTCAGCTGGACGTGCCGGTCTTCGCCTCGCGCACCGACATGGACCCGGTGGACATCTGCCAAAAGGCGCGTGTGGCGGCCCAGAAGGCCGGGTGCGACACGGTTCTGCTCGACACCGCCGGCCGGCTGCATATCGATGCAACGCTGATGGCCGAACTGAAGGCCATCAAAACAGCCTTGCAGCCGGCGGACATTCTGCTGGTGGCCGATGCCATGACCGGTCAGGATGCGGTCAATATGGCCAAATCCTTTGACGAGGCGCTGGATATCGGCGGCGTGGTGTTGACCAAAATGGATGGCGACGCCCGCGGCGGCGCGGCCCTCTCCATTAGATCGATTACCGGCAAGCCGATCAAGTTTATCGGCGTGGGTGAAAAATTAAACGATTTCGAGGCGTTCCATCCGGACCGCATGGCCTCGCGCATCCTGGGCATGGGCGATGTGCTCACCATGATCGAAAAGGCCCAGTCCGTGGTGGATGCCAAGCAGGCGGCCGAGTACGAAAAGAAGCTGCGCAAAAATCAGTTCACCCTGGAGGATTTCCGGGATCAGATGGTGCAAGTGCGCAAGATGGGTTCATTGACCGATCTGTTGGGCATGATTCCCGGCATGGGCAAACTCAAGCAGATGAAAAACATGGAGGTGGATGAATCCGAGCTGACGCACATCGAAGCGATCATCAACTCGATGACCCCCCAGGAACGGCGCCAGTACAACATCATCAATGGTAGCCGGCGCCGGCGCATCGCCATGGGCAGCGGAACCACCGTGCAGGATGTCAACCGCCTGCTGAAAAATTATACACAGGTCATGAAAATGATGAAAAAGTTCACCAAGGGGAACATGCGCGGCCTGGGGCGCGGCATGTCGCCTTTCTGAGCGTGAATGGAATTTAAAAGGAGAACGAGTTAATGGCAGTAAGAATGAGATTGGCCAGACACGGCGCCACGAAAAGACCTTTTTACCGCATTGTGGTGGCGGACAACGAAAGCCCGCGGGATGGACGATATCTGGAAAACGTGGGCACGTACAATCCGTTGCAGGATCCGGCGCAAGTGACCTTGAAAACCGATCGGGTGCTCTATTGGCTGCAACAGGGTGCGATTCCTACGGACACCGTCAAGAGCCTTTTGAAAAAACAAGGTGTCATCGCCCAACCGGCCCAATCGGCGCAATAGGAAACTTGCCGCTGTGTGAGCATTCGCCGATCCGGGGAGGGATGCGATGAAAGACCTGGTTAAATACATTGCGCAGGCGCTGGTGGACCATCCGGAACAGGTTTCGGTGACCGAGATCGAAGGCAACCAAACGTCGGTATTGGAGCTCAAGGTGGCCAAAGACGATTTGGGCAAAGTCATCGGCAAACAGGGACGTACCGCCCAGGCGATACGCACCCTTTTGAGCGCGGCATCGGCCAAGATCAGAAAACGCTCGGTCCTTGAAATCATCGAATAGCCCTATTGCCCCTGGCGAATTGGTTCAAATCGGCAAAATCATTGGTGCCCACGGCATCGGTGGCGCCGTGCGGGTCTATTCGTATGCAGAGTCGCCGGAGTGCTTCGCGGCCCATGAGGCGCTCGTGATGCACGATGCGGACGGACGTCCGGTTCCGCTCAAGATCCTCTGGGTCCAAGCCCACAAGAGTGTCGTGCGCATGGCCCTGGAAGGGGTGACCGAGCGTGGCCAGGCGGAAGCGATGCGCGGCTGGGGGGTTTTCATCGCTAAGAAGGATTTGCCGCCGCTGGAGGCCGATACCTTTTACTGGAGCGATCTGATCGGCATGGCCGTTTATACGGTGGACGGTGAGCATCTGGGGCAGGTCGAACAGATCATCCCCACGGGCGCCAATGATGTCTATGTGGTGAAAACACCCGTCGGTTATCCGGCCAAGGAGATATTGCTGCCGGCCATCGCTTCGGTGGTGATCGATATCGACGTGGCGTGCCGGCGCATGCGCGTCCAATTGCCTGAAGGGTTGGTATAGGCAATTATAATGAAGTTTGTCGTCCTGACCATTTTTCCGGAGTTGATGCAAGCCTTCTGGGAAAACGGAATCATGCGTCGCGCCGTGGAGGGTGGTGCCATTGGGGTCGAAGCGGTCCACATCCGGGATTTTGCCGAGGGCCGGCATAAGGTGACCGATGATCGGCCTTACGGCGGCGGGTGCGGCATGGTGATGAAGCCCGAGCCGCTGGCAGCCGCCCTGCGGGCCGCCCAACAGAAAGCGCCCGATGCCCTGACGCTTTTGATGAGCCCCCAGGGCCGGCGTTTCGATCAGACCATGGCGCGCCAATTGGCCGCGCAGAAGGCCTTGGTCGTAATATGCGGCCGGTACGAAGGGGTGGACGAACGGATCAGCGAGCAGTTTGTCGATGTGGAGATCTCCATCGGCGATTTTGTGCTGACCGGCGGTGAGGTGGCGGCCATGGCGGTTATGGATGCCGTCACCCGGTTGTTGCCCGGTGTTCTGGGAAATGAAGATTCGGCCGAACAGGATTCGTTCGGACACCAGCGTCTGGATCATGCCCACTATACTCGGCCGCCGGAGTTCGAGGGCCGGGCAGTACCCGAGGTGCTGCTCTCCGGACATCACGATCAGATCGCCCGATGGCGGCGCGCCGATGCCCTGCTGCGCACCTTTGCCAAGCGACCCGATTTGCTGTACAGGGCGACGCTCAGCGATGAGGAGTTGGCGCTGTTAAGCACATGGCAACGTGAGATCGAACGCATCATACGCAGCCAGGGTGGCGGTGGCCCTGATTCACCACCCGGTGGTGGACAAGAACGGTGAGACCGTTGCCGCGGCGGTGACCAACCTCGATCTGCACGACATTGCCAGGGCCTCGAAAACCTACGGGGTGGAGCCGTTCTATGTGCTGACCCCCCTTGAGGATCAGCAGCGGCTGGTGGCCCAGATCATTGACCACTGGGTGACGGGCACGGGCGCCCGATACAACCCGGACCGCCGGACAGCGCTGGCCCTGATCCGATTGCTGCCGTCGCTCGAAGCTGCCGTGGACGATATGGCCGAGCGTTGCGGGGCCCGGCCCCAAACGGTGGTCACCAGCGCCCAGATGGCTGCCAGCGATCTGGAGTGGGACGGCTTGCGGCATCTGGCGGACGGCGAACGGCCGATATTGCTGCTCTTCGGTACCGCCTGGGGGTTGGCACCGGAGGTGATCCAGCAGGCCGATTACCGGTTGGCGCCCATTGCGGGCCGGGGCGAGTACAACCACCTGTCCGTGCGCTCCGCGGTGTCGATTGTTTTGGACCGCATGGTGGGGTTAAATCGCTAAAGCGGAAAAGAATATAGTCTCTTATCGAAATACAAAGGGAGATAGTCATCATGGAAGTGATCCGGGAGTTGAACAGAGAGCAGATGCGCATGGATATACCCGACTTCTTGCCGGGGGATACCGTGCGTGTGCACGTCAAGATCAAAGAAGGCGACAAAGAGCGCATCCAGGTGTTCCAGGGCGTGGTGGTCTCCAAACGCAAAGGCGGCATCAGCGCCACCTTTACCGTGCGCAAAGTCTCCTACGGCGTGGGTGTGGAACGCATCTTCCCTTACCATTCGCCGATCATCGATCATATTGAGATGGTCACCCGAGGCCGGGTGCGCCGCGCCAAGATCTACTACTTGCGCAAGCTGCGCGGCAAAGCGGCCCGTATCCGCGAAAAGCGGCTCAATTAGGCCGTTGTGGTTTGAAAGGGCAGCCGAGAGCGGATCTTTGGGCCTTTGAAAAGGCGCTGATGGCCAAGGGCTATGCCAAAATCGCCGGCGTAGACGAGGCCGGCCGCGGTCCGTTGGCCGGTCCTGTAGTGGCGGCGGCCGTGATCCTGCCCTCGACGTTCGAGGAATCGGGGATCAACGATTCCAAACAGTTGACCCCCCGCCAGCGGGCGCGGTGGTATGACCGGATTTACGCCCAGGCCGACGCCGTGGGGATCGGCATCGTGGATTCCATCGAGATCGACCGTATCAACATTCTGCAGGCGGCCCGCCTGGCCATGGTCATGGCCGTGGCCAATCTCAAGCCCCGGCCCGATTTTTTGCTTATCGACGGCAACGTCGGCATTCCGGCCGACGTTGCCCAGCAACCCATCGTCAAAGGGGATGCCCGCAGCGTCTCCGTGGCCGCTGCCTCCATCGTTGCCAAGGTGACTCGCGATCACCTGATGCATCGCTATCACGACGACTTTCCCCAATTCGGATTCGACCGCCATAAAGGCTATCCCACCGCGGCCCACCGCGCCGCCATCGCCCGTCATGGCCCATGCGCCATCCATCGGCGCTGCTTCAAAGGGGTCCATGAGTACTTGCCCGGCCCCTCGGGTACGACCCCATGCGCCAGGACTACGGCCGATGCCCCATGAACGGCAGCAATATGGCCAGAGCGCCGAAAGTCTGGTCGTGCCCTTTTTAGAGCGCCGGGGCTACACCATCATCGCGCGCAATTACCGAACGCGGCTGGGTGAGATCGATATCATCGCCCGGCACAAAGGAGTTTGGGTTTTCGTGGAGGTCAAGGCCCGCCGCTCGAAGGAGTATGGCGATCCCAAGGCGGCCATCACCCCGGCCAAGCAGCGTAAACTCTCCATGGTCGCGTTGACCTACCTGAAAACCAAGGGCACCACGCAAACCAAGGCCCGCTTCGATGTGGTGACCGTACAGCACATCGACGGCCAACCGCAAGTGGAGGTGATCGCCAATGCCTTCGATCTCGCCTACCCCTGAATCGATGGCCCCGGGGCTTTATGTGGTCACCACTCCCATCGGCCACCTGGCCGATATTACCCTGCGGGCCCTGAGCGTTCTGGCCGGCGTGGAGTTGATCGCCGCCGAAGACACCCGCCACACCCGGCGCTTGCTGGATCATTACAAGATCCAGAATCGGCTTGTCTCCTATCACGAACACAACGAGGTGCAGCGCACCGCCGAATTGATCGAGCGACTGGCCCAGGGCGCGGCCATTGCCCTTGTCTCCGATGCCGGTACCCCTACAGTGTCGGACCCCGGCTTCCGGTTGGTCCAGGCCGCGGTGGCCCACGGGATTGCGGTCATCCCGATTCCGGGTGTGTCGGCGGCCATCACGGCTCTTTCCGTCTCCGGCCTGCCCACAGACCAATTCACCTTTGTGGGCTTCCCGGCGCGCAAGCGAGACAAACGCAGGCAGCAGTTGCAGGCCTTGGCCCACCTGCCGCACACCCTGATCTTTTACCAATCGCCCCAGCGGCTGACCGCTTTCATGGCCGAGCTCGTGGAGATTTTGGGCGACCGTCCGGCCGTGCTGGCCAGGGAGATGACCAAGGTGCACGAAGAGTATCTGCGGGCGCCGCTTTCCCAGATCATCGCCACCCTTGAAGCCCGCGACAGCATCAAAGGCGAGTGCACCCTGCTGGTGGCGGCCGCGGCCCCGGTCGAACCGCTGGGCGAAGAAGCGCTGGACCAAGCCATCCGCCAGGCTCTGGCGCAAAAAGAGTGCTCGTTGAGCGATCTGGCCAAGGCCCTGGCCGCCCGGTTCCACGTGAGCCGCAAACAGATCTACGACCGTGCCTTGGAGTTGAAGAAGCCTTGATGCGTCCCGCCATCCATCCTGTCATTTTGCCGGTGTCCGCTGCGGATCAACGGCTGGTTCGGCGCAGCAAAGTCGAGGCGTTGCGCCGCCGTGCGCGCCAGGCCGCGACCCAATCGGCCCTACATGGCGGCTGGCTTCTGGATACCTTTGAAAAAGATGCCGACGGTGTGCCGCTGCCCAGCAACGGAATCTACTGGTCCTTGAGCCATAAGGAGGATATGGTAGCGGCCGTGGTCGCGCCGTGGCCGGTAGGGATCGACCTGGAAAAGATGCGGCCCATTACCCCAGGACTCTACAAACGGCTGGCCGATGCCAGCGAGTGGGCCCTTGCGCCGCGGAAGGACGAAGTGATCTTCTTCCGCTACTGGACAGCCAAAGAGGCGGTGCTCAAGGCCGTGGGCAAGGGGTTGACCGCACTCTCCCACTGCCGGATCGAGCGGATCGTCGACGACCTGCACCTGCGGCTCATATATGAAAAGACTCCATGGACAGTGACCCATCGTTGGATTGGAACAGACCACCTGGTCACGGTCACTTCGGAAAATACAGTGATTCAATGGCCCGAATAGGGCGCGGCCGTTGCCCGTCGCTGCGTCCAGCAATCTTTCCAAGGCGATTACGCGCAAGCGGAAAATCATCAGAAGCGAAGAAAGGAATGAACCATGCACATCACCTTCCACGGCGCGGTCAGAGAAGTGACCGGCTCCATGCATCTCATCGGAACCGATACGGACCATGTACTGCTCGACTGCGGTCTGCACCAGGGCCGCCGCAAGGAAGCGGCCGAGAAAAACCGGGTACTGCCCTTCGATGCGGCCATGATCAGCAATATGGTGCTCTCCCATGCCCATATCGACCACTCGGGTCGCATTCCGCTGCTGGTCAAAAAGGGATTCGCCGGCCGCATCCTTTGCACACGGGGCACTGCTGACGCCTGCCAATACCTGTTGGCCGACTCGGCCCATATCCAGGAGCAGGACGCCGAGTATCTGAACTATAAAACCGTGCGTGGTGCCCTTTCCCATGGTCCTTCCTTGAACGGCAAGCCCATCGGCCCGCGCAAATACGAGCAGTTGCGCAAGATGTTGAAGCAAGGACGCAACCTGATCAATCGGGATGTTGTTACCGATTTAATGGCCAGGTACCGCTTGCAGGCCATCGAGCCGCTCTACACCGCGGCCGATGCCGAGCAGGCTCTGGGCCATGTGGACGGCGTGCCTTACCGGGAAACGTTCGCCATCGGCCAAAA
>JBAQGR010000367.1:0-2010 GCA_049287895.1 Desulfatitalea sp. | reverse complement strand
AAGGGCATCAAAGTTTGTGGGAAAGAGAAAGTGAAACTTGAACAACGCTTAAAACGTTTAGCCCGGTTACCGTTGTATGACATTACGATCTGCTCAAAAACGGTAAATTAGAATTTTCATTATCCCTTAGCAGTCGGTTCCAAAAGGATATTTCTAAAATATATTGATCTTTAGAAATGGTCTTAGCTTCCTGTCACGGAGCCCTGACCGATAGGGGGATGGCCCGCATGACGTGACTGGCGGCCGGGTCGGCCCCACCGATGGTCGTCTTCTCCCATATTCCCCTGATTCACATCGAATTCACCTGGTGTTCATCAAGGGTTCACCGCGGTGTCCTATCCTCGCGGCATTGACCCACTTTGGACTCGGAAAGGATAGCGACAATGAACATGCAGGATGCAGTGAAAGAGGCGGGACAGAAGATCAGCCGGTCGGCCACGGTCAAACTGTTCGTCATCTCCATGCTGGCGTTGATATTGCTCATACCGGCGACCATGGTGAAGTCCATGATCCAGGAGCGGGAAATGCGTAAGGCGGAGGCGATCGACGACATCAACAGCAAATGGGGCCGGCCGCAAACCGTGGTGGGGCCGGCCATATCGATCCCTTACAAGAAGTATATCGAAAACGAGAACGGCAAGCGCATCCTTACCACCGACTATGTCCAGCTTCTGCCCGATGAGGTGGATATCAAGAGCGAATTGACACCGGAAGTGCGTTACCGGGGCATCTTCGAATCGGTCCTGTATAGTTCGGAGATCGTTATCCACTGCCGCTTTCCGCGCCTGCCCCTGGACGATCTGCGCATCCGGCCGGAAGATATGTTGTGGTCCGGCGCCGCGGTTTGGATCGGTCTTTCCGACATGCGCGGCATCAAGAAGACCATCGAAGCCACTCATGACGGCGAACCGATTCAGATGGCGCCGGGCATCGCATCCTGCGGGCAGAGCGCTTCCGGGGTCAGCGCGGGCATCCGCCTCGATCCCGCCAAGCAGGCCCACGCGTTTACTTTCGTGGTGCATCTGAACGGCAGCCAGCAACTGTACTTCACGCCCGTGGGCAAGAGCACCACGGTGTCGGCCCATGCCCAATGGAAAGATCCCAGTTTTGTGGGCGACTTTCTGCCCGTAGAGCGCAGCATCAGCGACCAGGCGTTTTCAGCCAAATGGCACGTACTTTACTTGAACCGGAACTATCCGCAATACTGGACGGGGACCGCCCATGATCTCTCCAGCACTTCGTTCGGCGTAATGCTGTTCAGCCCCGTGGATGTCTACCAGAAAACCATGCGCACGGCCAAATATGCGCTCATGTTCATCGCCTTTACTTTCTATGCGTTTTTCCTTACGGAGATCATGAACCGGCTGCGGGTCCACCCGGTCCAGTATCTTTTGATCGGTTTTGCCATGATTGTCTTCTACACTCTTTTGCTTTCTATTTCCGAGCACGCGCCTTTCGGCCTGGCCTATCTGATTTCGGCGGCAGGTGTGACCGGCCTGATTACGGGGTACACCAAAAGCATTCTCAAGAGTACAAAAGTCACTTGGATGGTGGGCGGTTTGCTCATCGCGCTGTACGCCTACCTCTACATCATTTTGCAGCTTGAAGACTATGCGTTGCTGATGGGCAGCGTGGGGTTGTTTGCGGTCCTGGCGGCGATCATGTATCTGACGCGCAAAATCAACTGGTATGCTATCTCCGAGAGGAAGACGTTGGCGGCTGAATCCAACATCGTATAAGACGGCGCCCGAAAGGCAGGAAAAGGGGGTGCCGGCCGCCGGAGAAGGCTTGCACGCCCCCGGATCCTGTCAACTGCCTGTCCTAAGGCGTTGTAAATAAATAAAGGTATCAAAAAGTGTTCGGCAAGAATATAATCTTTAGCTTATGAAGTCTTTCGCCGAACTTCAGGAAAAACTGACCGGTGTGTGGCCACTTCTGGACGAGCGGACGCGCCGACTTACTGCTGCCAACGAAGCGCGTGCACTCGGTCGCGGAGGCATCTCGCAGGTA
>JBAQGR010000366.1:0-4340 GCA_049287895.1 Desulfatitalea sp. | reverse complement strand
GTCCTGACGCTTCTATTGATCGCCATGCCGGGATTGGCCATCAAGGTCTATTGCGACCAGGAGGGGGTCAAGGCCATTATCAAGCAGGCGGACCAGCCCTTGAGTACTTCGGCGGCATCGGATGCGGCCGGCGCCTTGCCCGGCAACGTGGTCCAGGTTCGCGCAACACATAACGGTCGGCCCTTCTGGACTGAAACGCGCAAGGATAAGGTGCAGCGCTTCAAGTGCAGCCAGTGTCACGACAACAGCACGGTCACCGCCGAAGACGCGGCGGCCGTGGCCCATGGCGAAATTGTCCTGGACCATGGCGGCGCCCAGAAGCCTCTGGCCTGTTTTACCTGTCACAAAGACAATCCGCGTGACTCTTTCGAAACCGAAAAGGGCGTTACCATCGACATGGACCATGTCTATGAACTGTGCGGCCAGTGTCATTTCCGGCAGAAGAGTGATTGGATCGGCGGTGCCCATGGCAAGCGCATCGACAATTGGGCCGGCCAGCGGGTGGTGGCCAATTGCACCTCCTGCCACGATCCACACGCCCCGCTGTTCAAAAAACGCTGGCCCGCGACCTACTCACTGCCTTTGGATAAACCATGACAGGAAGACGCATGAAACCCTTGGACACCCCCAACGCGGCGACCCCGCCGGAAACGGCCGCTACTGCCGAGCGGCGTTACGGCCGGCGCGACTTTCTCAAGCGTGCGGTCCAGGCCGCGGCCCTGTGCGGCACGGCCGCCGTCACCGGCTGTGACCCGGGGCAAATCAAATCAGGTCAATTCGCTTTGCAATGGGAGGAGTTCTTCAAGAAGAACTACCGCTTGATGACCCCCCTGGAAAAAGAAGAGACGGTCAATCGCCTGGAGCGACTCGCCAAGTTGCAACGCGGCATCGATCTCCAGATCGGCACCGTGGAACCCGCCAAGGAGGTGCTGTTTGGCTATGCCTTCAACCTGACCCGCTGTGAAGGGTTCATGGAGTGCGTGCAGGCCTGCGTGCAGGAGAATAACCTGGACCGCAAGTCCAAAACCCAATACATCCGGATCTTCGAAATGGAGCCGGGCCAGATGAGCCCCGAGTCGGGCAACGGCCAATACTTCCATGAAGTGCCTGTGGACAACCACTTCTACATGGGCATCCAGTGCTTTCACTGCCAGAATGCGCCCTGCATCAAGGCGTGCCCCACCAAGGCCACCTGGATGGAGCCCGACGGCATCGTGGTGGTGGATTACGACTGGTGCATCGGCTGCCGGTACTGCATGGCCGCCTGTCCCTACTGGGGCCGCCGCTTCAACTGGAACGAGCCCCATGTGCCCAAGGATGAGATCACCCGAAAGCAGCACTATCTGGGCAACCGGTTGCGCACCCGGGGCATGATGGAAAAATGCACCTTCTGCATTCAACGCAGCCGCGAAGGCAAGCTGCCGGCCTGCGTCGCCGCCTGTCCAACGGGCGCGCGGATCTTCGGCAACCTGCTGGACCCGGACAGCGAAATCCGGTTCGTGCTCAAACACAAAAAAGTATTCCGGTTAAAAGAAGATCTGGGAACCGATCCGAAATTCTGGTTCTTTATCGATTGACGGGAAGCGGAAGCAATGAAAAAAAAGACGCTCAATGAAATCTATGGTTTTATCAAGCATGGCATTGTTCTGAATCTGACAGGCGGCCTGACCTATCAGCTCTATCTGTGCGGCCTGGTCGCGCTGATGATGATCGGCGTCTACGCCTACTTCATCCAGATCCGCCTGGGGCTTGCGGCCACCCATATGTCCGATATCGTGAGCTGGGGATTCTATATTTCCAATTTTACATTTCTGGTGGGGGTGGCCGCCGCCGCAGTAATGCTGATCCTGCCGGCCTATATCTTCAAGGACAAGGACCTGCACCGGGTAGTGATTATCGGCGAAGGCGTGGCCGTGGGCGCGTTGGTCATGTGCATCACCTTTGTCTTTGTCGATCTGGGCCGGCCCTTCAAGGCCTGGCACCTGACGCCGGGCATCGGCATCTTGAATTGGCCCTCGTCGCTGCTCGCCTGGGACATCATCGTCTTGAACGGCTACCTGGCCCTCAACCTGCTGGTGCCGGCCTATATTCTCTTCTGCCAGTTCAACGGCCGCAAGCCCGATCCGAAAAAATACCGGCCCTTTGTTTTTCTTTCGATCTTCTGGGCCTTTGCCATCCACATGGTCACCGCCTTTTTATATGAGGGCCTTCCGGCCAGGGCTTTCTGGAACAACCCCATGATGGGGCCCCGGTTCCTGGCGTCCGCCTTTGCGGCCGGCCCGGCCCTGATTACTACCGTCCTGGTGGTGGTGCATGCCCACACGAGCTTCAAAATTCCGGTCAATACCTTCAATAAGCTGCGGCTGATCATCGTAATTTCGGCCATCGTGAATCTGATCATGCTCTTTTCTGAAATCTTCAAGGAGTTTTACTTCCCGACCCACCACAGTCTTTCCGCCACCTACCTTTTCTTCGGACTGAAGGGCCATGACGCCCTGGTGCCCTGGATCTGGTCGGCCATCGCTTGCAATGTGACCGGCACCCTGATCCTGGCCTTCAACCCCGGCGGCAACAAACCCATGGTGCTTTTTCCGGCCTGCATCCTGTTGTTTGTCGGCATCTGGATAGAAAAAGGCATGGGCTTGATCGTGCCGGGCCTGGTGCCCTCTCCCCTGGGCGAGGTGGTCTCTTATGCCCCCAGCCTGGTCGAACTGGGGGTCACGGCCGGTGTCTTTGCCGTAGGGATTTTCGTCATCACCGTTCTGGTCCGGCCGGCGCTGGTAATTGAGGGAAAAAACGATGCCTCTGCCTGATTTTGAAACGTTGCTCCAAGGCTCGGCGCGGGAGCATGGCCATATTTGCGCACGGCATCACCGAAATCAAGCCCGGAGAGCAGCCCTTTCAAGGTAGTACTTATATTGTGGTTATGGCCAAGCGATAAAGGAGGAATTAGCATAGAGGATGAAAGTATACTTTGGATTATACTTGACAATTTGCACCCCTGAAACTATCGTGATACCAAATATGGAGACCGACCATGCCGCAAATTTCGTTATATATCGATGAAAAGACCCTGAAAAAGGTGGAAAGCGCAGCAAAGCAACAGCGTCTATCCATATCAAAATGGGTGGCGGAACAAATAAAATCAAGAATCGATCCGGTATATCCGGCGGATTATGAAAAGCTATTCGGCTCAATAAATGATGAAACCTTTGCTAAGCCAAAAACCCAGGATTTTAAACATGACGCTAAAAGGAATGCTTTTTAGTGTACTTTCTAGACACCAATACCTGCATATTCTACTTGAACGGCAGTTCTCTTCCCATAAAGGATAAAATCCTTTCCACTCCCCCGCATCGAATAAGAATATGCTCGGTGGTCAAAGCCGAATTGCTGCTTGGCGCATATAAAAGTCATCACAAACAAAACAATTTGGAGAAAGTTGAGGCGTTTCTCCAACCTTTTGAAATTATTTCATTTGATGACCAAACGACCTACGTTTATGCCGATATTCGATCTAAAACAGAAACGTCCGGCAGGAATGTCGGTCCGAACGATTTGCTTATCGCCTCCATTGTCATGTTCCATGATGGAACGCTAATTACAAACAATGTCAATGAATTCAGCAATATTGATGGGCTAAAAATAGACGATTGGTCCGATAGAGGCATCAGTCTTGATAAAGGAACGTGAATTTGGGGGACAAGTGCTTACCCCTGCTTGCCGTATGACTGATAGCCGACTGTGTCCGATCAAGACCTCCACCACCCAACAAACTCCATCTCACCAGAATTCAGGATAGCGCCGGTTGTGCGCAATGTTGTTGACCAGCAGGGCGACGATCAGCAAGACGAGCGCGCCCAACCCGGCTCTCATGGCCGCCATGACATCCTTGTCGGAAATATCGAGGGCGCCATTCGCGCAGGTTGGAAGCACTCAAAGGATGGGAAAAAGATGCAAATCACGGAAAATGTCTGGCAGGTGGGCGGATCAGAGCTGACCGCACCCGAGGACGCCGCAGCTTACCTGGTTCGCATGGGGCCGGCCGCGACCCTGATCGACGCCGGCTGTGGCGATGCCACCCAGGCGTTGATCGCAAACATCGGTCGGGTCCTGCCACAAGAGGTGCCGGTCACCCACCTGCTGCTGACCCATTGCCATTTCGACCACACCGGCGGCGCCGAAGCCGTAGCCGGCCACCTGGGGTGCCAGATCGTCGCCCATCAGCAGGACGCCGTTTTCCTGGAAGCTGGCGACAGCGCCGCAACTGCGGCCGCCTGGTACGGCCGGCGCATGCCGCCGCTGCGCATCGACCTTAAAATCGAGGGACCCATGGCATC
>JBAQGR010000365.1:0-4605 GCA_049287895.1 Desulfatitalea sp. | reverse complement strand
GGTGTCAGGGTTTCGATCAGCCGGTCCAGGATGGTGCGGCCGTTCACTTCCAGGAAGGCCTTGTTGCGGCCCTGCATGCGTGTATTGCGCCCGCCGGTCAAAATGGCGGCACCGCAGTCGGGTCCGGCTGTCCGAAGCGCCACCGCGCCTATCCTCCAATGCGGGTCATCTGGGTTCGCGGCGTGCAGTGGCCGGCGAAGCTGAGCCGGTGACCCTTCTTTTTCAGGGTCAGGGCCTGGCTGAACAGCGCCGCGATGGCGTCGTCGCCTTCACCCCGCCGCAACGCGCCGATCAGATCGACCTGGTCGTCGGCCAACAGGCACGGCCTCAAATGGCCGTCGGCCGTCAGGCGCAGGCGGTTGCAGCGGCTGCAAAAGTGTTCGCTCATGGATCCGATCAAACCGATTTCGCCGGGGGCACCTTCGAAACGGAAGCGCCGGGCCGGGCCATCGCCGTTTTGCGACGGAATGGGGATCATGGGCCCAAGCCGCTGCAACCGCGCCTGGACCTCGGCCGCAGGCATGAAATGGCGTTCGGCGGCGGCCGGATCGACGGCGATGGGCATATACTCGATGAAACGCACGTGAAAGGGATGGTGCCGGGTCAGATCGGCCAACGGCTCAATCTGATCCTCGTTGCTGCCGCGCATCACCACGCAATTGATTTTGACCGGATTGAAACCGACCGCCGCGGATGCGGCAATGCCTTGCCACACGGTATCGAGCAGGTCCAGACCGGTGATGCGCTGAAAACCGGCGGCATCCATGGTGTCCAGGCTAATGTTGATGCGGCGCAGCCCGGCCTCTTTGAGGGCCGCCGCCTTTTGGGCCAACAGGGTTCCGTTGGTGGTCAACGCCAGATCGTGCAAACCGTCCAGAGCGCTCAACCGTGCGATTAGCTCGACGATACCCTTGCGGCAGAGCGGCTCGCCGCCGGTCAGACGCACCTTGGTGATCCCGAGACCCACCCCAATCGCCACCACGCGCTCGATCTCTTCCAGCGTGAGAATCGCTCCCTTGGGCAACCAGTGGGGGTGGCTGGTCATGCAGTAATGGCAGCGCAGATTGCAGCGATCGGTGACCGATACGCGCAAGTAATTAACGGTGCGCTGGAAGGGGTCTACGAGCAGGTTGTTGGCTGTTTCAGAATACATTCGCTTGCAACTTTCCACTTTCGTCTCCGGCACAGCGGGCTTTCAACTCAGCAGTTGCGCCCGGATCAAGGAGCCGGCAGCCAGACGGGCGTGTCCCTCAGGGATGGCCACGACGGCCGTGGTTGATTTATGGCACGCTGCCGCGCGCATTTCAATGCCATTTTCGGAATGAAGAGGTGGGCTGGATCGGAATCGCCGTTCCAGCGCGGGCGCGCGGGAACGGACTTTAACCAGGGCTAATGGGTTGGGTCCGGAGCAAGCGTGGCAATAAAACAACCGCCTCCGCCACCGCCTCCGCCACCGGACGAGGGCGCCGGAGCACTGGAGCCGTCGGTGTTGGCCACGGTAATCGTGCAGGTGTCCACAGCAAAGGCCCGGTTGATATCATTGGCCCGAAGCTGGAAAACGAGCGTGGTTTGGGCATGCACGCTGGGCGTGGTAAAGGTCGGGGTTGCGGACGCCGCATCGGAGAGTGCGACGGTGGTCCCGCTGGTTTGGGTCCATCGATAGCTGCTGATGCCTACGTTTTCGGGGTCTGTGGCGTTGCCACTGAGCTGAACGGCCGTGGCTTCCTCCACGTTCTGATCGCTGCCGGCATCCACGACCGGCGACTGGTTGTCGGGGGCGATGCCCACAACGATGTGGTGCGTATCCGCATCCCATTCATAGGAACCGGTAGTAAAGTCGCTGCCAATATTGTAAAAACCATCGTAGAATGCTTCCCAGCCGTAATTGATGTGCACCATATCGGTAGGTGTCGTCTGGTAGCCATCCACCACCACTTCGTGGCCGCTGAATCCATCGGTTGTAAAGATGGACAGAATCACGGGGCGGGGCGGATCGGCGTCCAGTTCACTTTTCAAAAGGGCGAACCGCTCGCTACTGCTGAGGTTGTCGGGGCCGTAATAGGCCATTTCGGCTTGATAACCGAAATAGATATCAAAAACATCGTCGACCCAGACTGAACTGCTCGACACATCGCAGCCAAAATCCATCTCCGCGGCCACCCCCACATGGTACATGAGCAGTGATACGGCATCCTTTTGGGCTTGGCTGCTGCTGCCGTCAAGGGTAGCGGGCATGTTGGCCCAGTCATAGGCGAAATTGAAATCCACGGTCAGGGTGTGGTTATCGTCATTGCCGTCAATCCATTCATAGCTGTGACTGCCGGTGCCCACCACGGGCCAACTCCAATAGCGCATCAGTTGAGCCCAGGCCGTGGCCACGCACCCGGTGAGGGTGTGGCCGCTCGCACAGGTATCGTTCGGTGTTTCCAAATTGAAGGGCGTGCCCTGTCCCCAGGCAGTACTCAGCAGGGGTCCGACCGTGGCACCGCGGGACAGACTGCGCTCCTCTGCATTGGAGACCAGACTCGCACCGCGTTGAGATGAATCATTTCCCCGGGGTTCGGCATAGTATGCCCAGGCAGCGGCGATGCGAGCGCGGACCGCGGTATCGCCAACAGACCGGGAATTGGCATTTGAGGCTCGGCGGTACTCGGTCAAGGCCCGGACATGACGATGCACTTCCGGTACGATCCACGACTCGATGGCCTCGGGTCGCTCGGCCCGGGCCGGATCAAAGACCGAGTTGGGGGAGTAGAGCAATACCGGGCTGAAGAGATCGTCCACGGCCACTAGTACATGGCCGCTGGGAAGTACCTGGAAATTGTAGGCCACATGGCTCGCCTTGAAGATCACCGCCTGGCCCTGGCCCACCACCGGCGCAACTGTACCGTTCCAGTCGCCGTAAAGCGCTATGTGATGGCGCAGGGTGTTCTCGGCCACCCGGCGGGCCATCGCCAGGTCCACGGGATCGGCCGCCGCCGGCGCGACCCATAGCGCGACCAGCAGGCAGTAGAACAGGAGGTTTTGGATCGCGCGCAGCACGCGGTTCTTACTTGGATTGGAATGTGATTTGTTCCGCATCATCGATCACCACCTTGACACCGGTTTTGCAATCGCCGGCCACGGGCATTTTGAAGGCCGTCAGGCGCCCCCGGACCATAATCTCATCCGAGGTGCGTCGGGCCAATTTTTCAAAAATGGGCCGATTATCCTTTGCCTGGGCCCATATCTCCACCGACCGCCCTTGGCCGTCGGTCAAACGGAATTTTTCATAAGGCAATTGGGGAAAGTTCGTTTTGTCAAAGATATTAAGGGGGTCCAGACGACCGCCAACGACGGCGCTCTTTCCCTCCCAGGTCACGGGGGCGTCGCACGGAGCGGGCAGGCCGCAATAGGCGTAAAGCCCCTCCAACGAAAGCGATGCCGTGGAAGCGGCTTTGTTCGATCCCATCCCCAGAGTGAGTACCGATAAAAGCAGCACCGCACCGACCCCTAAACCCGAGCGGCGCCGGTGGCCATGGTGACAAATATATAGAAGGGACACGCCAAACCTCCTTAGGGGATAGCTGCTAAAAAGCTATCGGTTCGGACTGAACCGGTCTTGAGCTGTTTTCTATGAGGAGTGGGTTGAATCAACGCACGCGCTAAAAAAAGCGGGGCGGCTGCCGCAGCCGCCCCGCCGGCTAAAGGAAGATATATGGTGAATATATCTTGCTCGGAGGCTCCCCCGCGAAGCCTCCACTGATTATATCGGCAGTGGCACCGAGAACTTTAGGATGAAATGCGCTGAGTTTCAGCTTGTAGGCAACTATTTGTTTTTGCACATGATACGGATCATTTGCGTCGCCACCCGGGTCTCTTCGGGCAGCAGCACACCGGCGGAAATCCAGCGCTCGATGGCCTCTTGGGGGAGCGCCAATCCCCGCACATAGGACTCCAGGTCCCCCTGGGCCGAAAAGGCGATCTCCTCGGCCCGGCCCTCGGCCACCGGTCCTCTTAAACCGATCGTCGCTTCCGTTGCGGGAAGCCCGGGGAGTTGCCCGGCATCCCGCACGGGCTCACCAGCGTTTACCTTGATATACTCATATTGCTGGGGAGCGTTGGGTTTTGAAAACAACCTTCGAATAACCTGAATCAGATCCATTGACAGCATACCTCCGCGAACAAAAATATAATAGATCAACTCCGACAAACTGGCCTTTTTAGATCATTTTGGGCCCGAGGGCCACATCTTTATTACATCGAGCGAGCCTGGGTTGCCGGAGCGGGCAATCATGGTTGCCGCTCACTCTATCGGTCGATTTCCGCAAAAGGTTAACTTAATTTTCTCGCCTCGGTCCTCATGGCGATCATCAAGCGCCCAAGACGATACCCGCATACCCCACGAAACTGTCGCCGGGGCTTTTGTCGTGACTGGTGGCATAGGCCACTGTGCGCGCCTGGGTCGCACCCATATGTTTGGCCGCGGCAATGGCGGTGGCGGCCGCGCCGGAACAGCAGGCGTTTTGATGCTCCAGCCCTTCGGCGATCACCTGTTCGGGCGCCATGGCCAGCATGGCATCGATCACCCGGCGGTCGTTCTGGTCGCGCACCCAGGCCACTGCC
>JBAQGR010000364.1:0-7402 GCA_049287895.1 Desulfatitalea sp. | reverse complement strand
ACCATCTGGGGCAGCCCCATCGGCGGGGCCACGCGCCTGGAAGATGCGGTGGAGTTTACCAAGCGCTGGCTGGAGATCGGGGCCGACGACATCGAGCACGCCGACCACGACGGCAGCGCCTCTGCGGCCCAGGTGTATCGCTATTTCGCCATGATCCTGGACCAGATTCCCGACCCGGCCGTGCACATCGCCCATTTCCACGAAACCAAGCGCGTGGCCTCGGCCTCGGTGCTGGCAGCTTTGCAGGCCGGCATTCGGCACTTCGAGGCCACCATGGGTGGCATGGGCGGCCAGCCGGCCAATTTCCTGGATGACTGCCCGGTGCCGGGCACCGGCGAGTACTACTACGACGATGCCCGCTATGTGGGCCTGATCTGCCTGGAAGATCTGCTGGTGCAGATCGACGAAATGGGCATCGCCCACGGCTACGACGTGGACCGCATCTTATGGCTCGGACGGCAGATGGAGCGCACCGTGGGCCAGCGCCTGCGCTCCGAAGCGATCATCAACGGCCGCACGCTCAAAGAAGGGCACCCGGGCTATGCACGTCCCGGGCTCAAGGGGCGCAAAGCCAAGCACGGCGAAACACCGGATCAGAAGTTGCCGGCCGAATGGGGCCCGAGCGCCGTCTTGCCGGAGCATTTGAGGCCTTAAGCCGGAGTTGAAAGTAAAACCCGTCAAAGTGTGAAGTGAAGGAGAGGCGCCATGGCATCCGAAAAAAAACCGCCGATCAACGTGGACTATTTTGAAGATCTTACCGGCGATATCGCCGCCTGCGACGACACCTGCCGCGAGCATATCGGCGACCGGATCAAACGGCTGCGCGAAGAAAAAGGGCTCTCCATCGCCGCCTTGTCCCAGCTCACCGGGTTTGACGAGCCGACCCTGCGGGCCATCGAAGACAATGCGATCAGCCCCCAGCTGGGCACCATCATAAAACTCAGCAAAGCCCTGGACAGCGCCTTGCAGCGCCTGATTTCCGGCGAGGGCCAAAAGCTCTATGCCGTGACCCGCAAGGATGAGCGCAAGATCATCGAGCGCTCGGCCGCATCGGGCGGGCGGCGCTCGGCCTATACCTATATGAGCCTGGCGCCGGAAGTCAAAGGTCGTCATATGGAGGCGCTGATGGTCCAGCTGGAAGAGATGCCCGAAGAGGCGCGCTCCGTGCACGGCGGTGAAGAGTTTATTCATGTCCTGGAGGGCACCGTGCTCCTATGCATCGCCGAGGAGCGCTTCGAGCTGTATCCGGGCGACAGCGCCTATTATCTGTCCACCACCCCCCATCTGCTGACGGCCAAAGGCGGCCGGGCCCGTATTCTGGCGGTGATTTACAGCGAATAGGTGTTGCCAGCCCAATCGTATCGCGCTAAAAACGGCCATTATGCTTCGCACCTGCGTTTCGCCCGAGGGGCGCTTTATTTATGGATTGCATCGGCCGGGCTATTCGGCGGCCAACTTGCGTGCCAACGACTATCGGTTGACCTTGGGCCGGACCGCGACGGGCCAACCTTGCGACAATGCCGCCAACTTTCCCGGCGGCCGGGTCCACGAGCCGGGCGCCGATCCCATTTTCGAAATACCCAATGCCTTCCCCTTCCGGGGCACCACCTTCATCGGCAAAGGGTGGGCCGACCGCGCGGCGGCCGAGCCGGGCCGCATCACCATCCCCGTGCGTCCGCCGGTATCGTTGACCCAGACCCTTAAAAAACATCTGAACAAATGTTCCGGCGCGGCCGATACCGTCGGACCTTTTCTGGATGATTTGCCCCGGCCTTTGAAGTTGGCGCTGGCGACCGTCTCCACCGATCCGGGCGATCTGATCCGCCTGGCCGAGACATGCTGTGCGTTCATCCGGGACCCGGCCACCGGCCGGCCCCAGGGGCTGGTCTGCGCGGCCGATGCGGCCGGCCTCACCCGGCCCAGGATCGTGGACGAGCCGCTGTTCGACTGCGTGGCCAACAACCCCTTCCTGCCCGATGCGTACAAGGAGGTCATGGTGCTGCGGCCCGGGGTCCAGGGGCAGAGCGAGATCGTGGGCGAACATCGCCAGGGGGGCAGCCATGTGTTCGAGTATCTGCGCCGCAACAGCTACATCCCCTGGGGCCATTATGCGGCCAACATGGCCCACGATGCCGTGCGCTATGCGGTCGGCGACCTGACCGCGGCGGACCTCTCCGGCATGCGCCATCTTTACTACCAGCGCACTTATGTACGGTTGGCCGAGTCGCTCGCCATAAAAGTACCGGCGGAGCGCCAGGGGCTGTCCGTGGAAGCACTTGAAGATTTACGCCGGTCGATTCGTGATGCACTGGGACAAAGTAATCCATCGCCCGCATTACCGTTCAGCGCCACCCTCTGGGGATGGAACTACGGGTTCGACTACGCGCCCAACGGGTATCGTCTGCATGCGTCGCACCAGCAGATCCACCAGCAGTATGCCCTGATTCCGGCCACGGTTCCCGCCGATGGTCCGGCCGCGGGGGAGACCCTGTGCGCCTATGCCTGCGGCGACATGATCCAGGCCTTTGTCCAGGATTACCGGCGCCACACCGGAAAATCCTTTTTCGACTGCTACCAGCACGCCATCGCCGCCAACCAACGCATGGACGGCCGGAGCGACCGGCCGGCCGATCTGGTGGTGCATCAGGACGAACGGGTGCTCCTGTTTGTGCCCAAGGCCCAGACCTCCCAATGGGAGCTGCAGTTGATGACCCGCGGACCGGTGGGCAATATCCTGGAGGCCGATACGGCCACGCGCAACTCTCTGGACCGCGCCCTGCACCTCGCCATGCGCGTCTTGACTTCCCTGGGGGCCACGCTGATCACGGTGTTCGAATACAGCAAACGCTTCGCTGTCGCCGACAACGACCTGCATCTGCTTTATGCGTTTTTACCCCGCCTGCCCGAATCGCCGGGCGCCTTTAGCGAAGCCCAATTGCGCTGGATCAACGGCCACTATCCCGAAGATTTCGCCCAGGCGTGCCGGATGCAGTTGGCGGATGCTACCGTGTCAACTGCCTGTACTTGATGCGGTGCGGCCGCTCGGCGGCCGTGCCCAGGCGGCGCTTGCGGTCTTCGTCATACTCGCTCCAGTTGCCGTGGAAGAAGAGTACTTTGCTGTCGCCTTCGAAGGCCAGGATATGGGTGGCGATGCGGTCCAGGAACCAGCGGTCGTGGCTGATGACCACGGCGCAGCCGCCGAAGTTCTCCAGGGCCTCTTCCAGGGCACGCAGGGTGTTCACGTCCAGATCGTTGGTCGGTTCGTCCAGCAGCAGCACATTGGCCCCTTCCCGGAGCGTTTTGGCCAGATGCACGCGGTTGCGCTGGCCGCCCGACATCGTTCCCACTTTCTTTTGCTGGTCCGTGCCGGAGAAATTGAAGCGGGCAACGTAAGCGCGCGAGTTGACCAGCCGGTCGCCCAGTTGGATCTGCTCGTTGCCGCCGGTGATCTCTTCCCAAATGCTTTTCTGGGGGTCCAGGGCGCGATTCTGATCCACGTAGGCCAGCTTGACGGTCTCGCCGATGCGGATGGTGCCGCTGTCGGGCTTTTCCTGTTGGGTGATCATTTGGAACAAGGTGGTTTTGCCGGCGCCGTTGGGGCCGATGACCCCGACAATACCGCCGGGCGGCAGGCGGAAACTCATGTTCTCCACCAGCAGACGGTCGCCGTAAGCCTTACCCACGTTGTCCGCCTCGATGACCATATCGCCCAAACGCGGTCCGGGCGGAATGAAAAGCTCCAGATCCTTCTCCTGTTTTTGGGACTCCTGGGAGAGTAGTTTTTCATAGGCGCTGATACGCGCCTGGCTCTTGGCGTGGCGGCCCTTGGGGGACATGCGGATCCACTCCAGCTCGCGGGACAAAGTCTTCTGGCGGGCGCTTTCGCTCTTCTCTTCGCGCCGCAAGCGCTCCTGCTTTTGCTCCAGCCAGCTCGAATAGTTGCCTTTCCAGGGAATGCCGTGGCCGCGGTCCAGTTCCAGAATCCAGCCGGCCACATTGTCCAAAAAGTAGCGGTCGTGGGTCACGGCGATGACCGTGCCTGCATAGGCTTGCAGGTGGTGCTCCAGCCAGGCCACGCTCTCGGCGTCCAGATGGTTGGTGGGCTCGTCCAGCAGCAAAATATCCGGCTTTTGCAGCAACAAGCGGCACATCGCCACACGGCGCTTTTCACCGCCGGACAGCACTTTGACGGCCATATCGCCCGGCGGGCAGCGCAGGGCGTCCATGGCCATCTCCAGCTTGGAGTCCAGGTCCCACGCCTCCAGGGCATCCAGTTTTTCCTGAACTTCGCCCTGGCGCTGGATCAATTTGTCCATCTCGCCGTCGCTCATGGGTTCGGCGAATTTGTTGTTGATCTCCTCGAACTGCTTGAGCAGATCCACGGTCGCCTGCACGCCCTCTTCGACCACCGCGCGCACGGTTTTATCCACGTCCACCAGCGGCTCCTGCTCCAGGTAGCCGACCGTGTAGCCGGGGGCGAGCACGGTTTCGCCGTTGAAATTGGTGTCCACGCCGGCCAGAATGCTCAGCAAAGAGCTTTTGCCGGAGCCGTTGAGACCCAGCACGCCGATCTTGGCACCGTAAAAGTAAGAGAGGGAGATATCTTTCAACACCGGTTTCTGGTCGTAAAACTTGCTTACCTTGATCATCGAATAGATGATTTTATTGACGTCGTTGCTCACGGGAGGACTCCTCGAATCGGTTTTCCAAGTGATGGTCTGGCCTTGTGTAAAACGGCGGGGGTATAAAATCAAACGCTTTTTAGGCCGTCGCGGTGGGCGGGGCAGGGCGGATGCCGTCAACGCCCACCCGCGGGTGGGCGTTGACGTGGGCAAATATTATTTGGGCGGGAAATGGGCCGGGTCGATCACGAACCAAACCTCTTTGACCCCTTGTCCCTTTGTCTCTGCGGCGGCCTTGTCCATCACAAAGTAGTAAAGCGGCCAGCCGCGGAAGGTGGTTTGTTTCTGGCCATCGCCACGGGTAATGGTGCCGAAATCCTGGGCATTCACACCCGCCGGCGGAGCGACGGTTTCGCGATAGTAAATAGGCCACTTTTCAAGGCAGCCGGCATCGCAGTTGCTGGCACCCGCGGCGTCTTTCTTGAACCAATACAGGGTCATGCCTTTGGCATCGGTCAGATAGCGGCCCACCCCTTCTTTGGTGGTGATTTTGATGGCATGGTGGTCGGCCAGGGCAACGGTGGTCATCAATGCCACGAGAGTGATGGCAATCAGAATGAAATTGAATTTTTTCATGGTAGGCTCCTTTTCCAGGCCCCTGTGGGGGCCGTTTGATTAATTTTCCCTTTTGGCTATCTATACGCAGCAGAGGCGATATTGGATTTCCTTGCCCGGGATTTTGATTCTCCTGCGCCCCTCTTGAGCGCTCCTTGACAGGTTCACGGCTTCCATTGTAGTTGCCAGGGACGCTTGCTCCGAACCTTCAGCAGGAAAACCGCGTGAGCCCCAGCCACACCGACGATGCCGCCCTGATGCACCTGATCGCCCAAGGCGATGAGCGTGCCTTCAGCCGATTTTATGAGCGCCATAAGGCCGTTGTGTACGGCCTGGTGGGCCATATCCTGGGGGAAGCCGCCGCCGCGGAAGAGACCACCCTGGATGTCTTCGTGCAGATCTGGCGGCATGCAACGGAGTATCGCTCCCAAACCGCTTCGGTGCGCACCTGGCTGCTGGCCATCGCGCGGCATAAGGCCATCGATCGACTGCGTCACTCCAAAATTCGGCTGGATCAGCACCACCCCAAATGGGTCGATGCCGATCTGGAATCGATGGCCGCTGGTGATGATGCGGAAACCGAGCTGGCGGAGCGGGAACAGCGCCGGCGGGTGATCCGCGCTATCGGAGGTCTACCGGACGAGCAGAAGCGGGTTCTGGGCCTGGCCTACTTTAAGGGCTATTCCCACAGCCAGATCGCCCAAAATTTGGCGCTGCCCCTGGGAACCGTGAAGACGCGGATTCGCGCGGCCATGCAGCAATTGAAGGCCGCCTTAAGCGAGAAGTAATTTGCGGCGACATCCAAAACGATGTGGCCTGCGTATCATTAAGCAGGAGATGCAACGCGCAGGAACGTTATGAACAGCGATCATGATCATATTTCAGAGCTTTTACCCTCATTGGCCCTCGGGGCATTGACGCCGGACGAGCGCGAGCAGACCAGCGCCCATCTGGCGGAGTGTGAGGGGTGTCCCATCCAATTGACCGAGTATGAAGCGGTGGTCGATCAATTGGGGTTGGGCGCTCCGATAGTGCCTCCGCCCGAGGCATTGAAGCAGCGGCTCATGCGGCGCATCCAGACCCCTGTCAGGGTGCGGGTCAAGCGGCCCCTTGCCTGGTTTTCAAGGCTGGCCGTCGGCTGGCCCCGGCTGGTTGCCACCGGCGTGCTGGCCGGGTCGGTGCTGGCCGTGGTTTTGGGCCTCTCAAACCTCTATTTGTGGCGCCATATGAACGCTGCTGGTCAGGGCGGTCTGGAGAATGTGCACTTGGTTCACCTGCGTGCCACGGATACAGCCCCAGGGGCCAGCGGCACGCTGTTGATGGCCAAAGACGGGGGCTGGGGTGTGCTGGTGGTACAGGGCATGCCGATGCTGGATGCGGACCGTCAGTACCAGCTATGGCTGATCGACGACGGCCAGCGAACCAGTGGCGGCGTTTTCTCGGTGTCGACAGAGGGCGCGGCGCAAGTCAAAGTGATCCCCACCCAGCCCATGAAAAGTTACGAGGCCTTCGGCATCACCATCGAACCGCACGGCGGCAGCCCCGGTCCCACGGGAGCGAAAGTACTGGGCGGCCGGATAGAGGCCTGATCGGTTTATCGAACCGACTTGATCCGCCGTTTGGCCAGTGCCCATGCGGTATTGGACACACTGACGCCACCGCGCAGTTGCCGCAGAATAAAAATATAGACCACCACCACGGCCGCGATGATGAAGTCCTGCAGGCTTTGGAAGATCACCAACTGGATCACGTTGCCCCAGCCGCTGAATCCCAAAGACCAGTTGACCTCCAACGGCCAGAAGAGCGAGACCGGCGCGGCCGTGAGAAACAGGTCGGCGGCCATATGGGAGAAGATCAGCAGGGCGCACAAGGCAAAGCTGAGTTGCGGCCCCCGCTGCCACCAGCGACTGAAGCGGGCGGCAAGGTAACCGGCCAGCGCCACAAACAACAGGCTGTGGGTCGGTCCGCGATGAAAAGCGGCGCCGTTGCCGGTCAGCAGCAGCCCGAAGAGAATGTCCAGGTCGGGCAGGTTGGCCAGGATAGTAACATAAGCGAACAGCCCCAGCCGGGCGCCGCGGGAATTCGAGGGTTGGGCGGTTTCGAGCGCCGCCAGGCCGATGGCCGTATGTCCTAAAGGCATGGGCATGGGATCTGCCTCCTTTGAT
>JBAQGR010000363.1:0-1596 GCA_049287895.1 Desulfatitalea sp. | reverse complement strand
GCCAGGTAGTGCTCAGTTTCGGACTGCCCTTTGCGGTCATTCCGCTGATTCAGTTTTCAAGACGCTCCGACCTGATGAAAGAGTTGGTCAATCGGCGGACGACCACGGCACTGGCCTGCTTAGTGGCCGGCCTGATCGTGATCGGCACCTACGGCAAATCGGGGGCCGCCGCTTTCTGGACCCAGAGCATTGGTGCCAAGGTGCTGGCGCAAACCCTGCGGCCCTTGTTGCTGGTTCAGGTGTAGCTGAATTATATGAAGACATTAAGACTCAAACGGTTGGTCCCCCTTTTGATGCTCACCGTGTTTTTGCTGGCGCTATGGAGTGTCTACCGCCAGTTGCAGGGGTATCATTGGCATGACTTGCTGACCCAAATCCGGCAAATGCCGGCCGGCCAAGCGGGCACGGCCTTGCTGCTGACCCTGAGCAGCTACCTGGTGATGACGGCCTACGACTTGCTGGCCCTCACGTACATCCGCCATCCGCTGCCGTTTGGCAAAACCGCGCTGGCCTCGGGGTTGGGGTATGCCTTCAGCAACAATGTGGGTTTTTCCATGCTGGCCGGCGCCTCGATCCGCTATCGCATCTACTCGGCCTGGGGACTATCGGCCCTCGAGATCACCCAGGTGGTGCTCTTTTGCAGCGCAAGTCTCTGGTTGGGTTTTGTAGGTCTGAGCGCCATCGTCTTCCTCATCGAGCCGCTGGCCCTGCCCCAGGGATTGCACCTTCCGTTTGCCACGGTGCGGCCGTTGGGCGTGCTTTTGCTGTTCGTACTCCTGGGTTACGCGGGCGTCACGCTCTTCTCCAAAAAGAACATCGCCGTCAAAGGCTGGCCTCCCTGCCGACCTGGCCGGTGGCCGCCGGACAACTGCTGGTGGCCGCCGCGGATTGGCTTCTGGCCGGCATTGTGCTGTATGTACTCTGGCCGCGACCGTCCGTCCTCTCCCTGGGACACTTCCTGGCCATCTTCCTGGTGGCCCAACTCGGCGGATTGGCCAGCCAGGTGCCTGGCGGATTGGGTGTCTTTGAATCCATCGTGCTGCTGCTGGCCCCGCCGGAGATCCCCGTGCCGCGGCTCTTGGGCGCCCTGATCGTCTATCGCGGCATTTACTATTTACTGCCGTTGTTCACGGCTACGCTGGCCCTGGGTATCTTCGAAGCGCTGCGCCGGCAAGCCCTTCTGGCGCGGGTCTGGGGCGTGGCCGCGCGGGTCTGGACCAGCCTGTTTGTCCCGGTGCTGAGCCTGACGGTCTTTGTCGCCGGCGCCATCCTGCTCTTCTCCGGATCACTGCCGGCCGTGGGCGAACGCTAGCGCTCCCTTGACCAGACAATCCCTCTGCCGTTGCTGGAGCTTTCTCACTTTTTAGGCAGCCTGGCCGGCATGGGAATGCTGCTGCTGGCCCGTTGGCTGCAACGGCGGCTGGATGCGGCCTACGTGCTGACGTTGATGCTGCTGGGGCTGGGCATTGTCGCATCCTTGCTCAAAGGGCTCGACTATGAAGAAGCCTCGATCCTCTCCCTCGTATTTTTCGTAATGCTGCCCAGCCGGCCGCTTTTCTTCCGGCGGACATCCCTTATCTCCGAACGGTTCAGCGC
>JBAQGR010000362.1:0-2090 GCA_049287895.1 Desulfatitalea sp. | reverse complement strand
GTGAACCTGCTGCCGGGCGCCATGCTGGTGCTGACGCTCTTTTTGACCCTGCTTTCCATGGCCGCGGCTGTTTTACCGGCCCGCCGGGCCGCGCGCATGGAGCTGGTGGATGCCTTGGGACATGTGTGACCCTATCGCCCGAAACCCGTCGCCCACAGGCCATTCGCGGTGAACCGTCCGGTGGCGCGGCAAGAAGTAAACGAACGCCATACGAACATGGAGCAAACCCATGAGACTACTTATATCTCTCAGCATTGCAGGGTTGGTCATCTTCGGAGCAGGTCTATCCGCGGCAACGGAGCAAGCGCTGCCGCCCCAACAGATCATCTCCCAAGCCGACCGCTCAAGGGGAAACGTGGACGGGATCGTCTGGACGGCGGATATTGAATCCACCGAAGATGGAAAAGTTCAGCAGCGCAGCCTGCTCATCAAAAATCGAGGCGTCAATACGGTGGCCGAGTTCACGGCCCCGGCCAAGGTCAAGGGCGACATGCTGGTCATGCTGGACCGCAACATGTGGTTCGTCAAGCCCGGGCTGCGCAAACCCGTGCCCATTTCGCCGCGCCAGAAATTGATGGGCGGCGCTTCCAACGGCGACATCGCTTCCACCAACTATGCGGCCGATTACGATGCGGTCCTGGTGCGCGAAGAGATGGTGGACGGCCAATCCTGCTACCTGTTCGACCTTACGGCCAACAATAAAAAAACCACCTATGACCGCATACTCTACTGGATCAGCAAAGATCGGCTGATCGGCATGAAGGCGGAGTTCTTCACCGTGGCCGGCAAGCGCTTCAAAACAGCCCTCTTCCGCTATGAAAACAGCATCCGGACGGATTCCGGCGAACTGCCCTTTATTTCCCAAATGACCATCTTCGATGAAGTGATCAAGAGCAATGTGACCACCCTGGTCTACCGGGATGCCCAGCCCCAGGTCCTGTCGGAGGCGGTTTTCAACCTCAACCTGATGATCCGTTGAGATTCGATACGGAACCATTGCTATGCCAAGCGCGGCCAAAAGTACTGGACCCGGTATATGGAAGAAAAAAGTATTTCATTCTTTCTGCGCCATCTGTGGGCATGGTTCTGCCTGGTGCAACTGACGCTCGTCTGGCAAGTTCAGGCCCAATCGACCGAGCCTGAACCGAGTTTGACGGAGCGGATCAGCCAAGGCTGGTCCTACCAGCTCCGGGTGGTGGGATTCGGCATGGTCACCGAGGTGGCGGACACGCCCCGCAATCCGGACAATCTCATCATGGCGCTGCCGCAGCATACGGCGGGGCTGCAAGTGCGTCCGGACCTCAGGTTGGATGTGGCCCGCCTTTCGCTATCGCTGCAGCCCAGGGCCGAATGGTATTGGGAATCCTGGGACCAGGGGCCCGAAGCGGACGAGGCGCAAGGGCGGAGCGAAACCTTCATCCACCAGTGGCTGGTCCGCTTGCGCTGCACCGATGCGCTCTACGTCTCCTATGGCCGCGAAAATTTGCAGTGGGGCCCGGCCTACCTGACCTCCCTGTCCAATCCGTTTTTCGAGGACAACGGCAAGAGCAACCCCAAGCTGGAAGTCGCCGCCATGGATTTCGCCCGCATGGTGTGGGTGCCGAGCCTGACCTGGAGCGTCTCCTTGATCGCCGACACGGACCAGGGGCGTCAGGATATCCCGGATGCGGTGTTCGAAGAAACCTATGCTCTAAAAACCGATTATACGGGTTCGGCGGATTACGGCAGTCTCATTCTTGCTTATTCGGAAACGGCCCTTGACCAGATATCCGGATTTTACGGCCGGACCCTCTCGGACGCCGCGCTGGTCTATGCCGAGGGCGTCCTGCAGCGCAACCCGCCCGGGCGCTACCCGCAAGGGACGGACGATCCCCTGGGGTTTGCCATGAGCGCGAAAGATAGATCCGACGACACCTGGATCGGCTCCCTCTCGAGCGGTGTCGCCTATACCCTGGCCAGCGGCCCGACCCTGACCCTGGAGTACTTGTACTACGGACCGGGGTATGACGACGATGAAGCCCAGGCCTTCTTCGACCTGCAGGCGCGGGCGGCCGGTGAAATCCAGGCCGGCACGGCGCTGACGCCGCTGG
>JBAQGR010000361.1:0-1710 GCA_049287895.1 Desulfatitalea sp. | reverse complement strand
CGTCCGGCCGAAGGGAACAACGTCAGCGTCAGCGAAGATTCGTTGGAGGCGTATGAATTGGCAGCGATCCGCAACGCCTTGCAGAAGAACGACGGCAACCGTAAGAAGGCGGCTCTGATGCTGGGGATCGGCGAAGCCACGCTGTATCGGAAGCTGAAGAAGTATAATCTATAAAGACATTGCATAAGGCCGCGAGCCGTCTCTCTCGCGGCAGCGGGAGCCCAGAAACCCTTGAGCCGACTGGATCCCCGCCTTCGCGGGGATGACACAAAAGAACCCCTGTGACTAAATTATCTACTTTCTAAAATCAGTGTCACCGGCCCGTCGTTGACCAACGTCACCTTCATCATGGCCCGGAATTGACCGGTGGCCACGCGGATTCCCTGGGTGGCTACCCGGTCGGCGAAGCGCTGGTAGAGTACTTCGGCTCTCTGCGGCGGTGCGGCGCCGGCGAACGAGGGCCGACGCCCCTTGCGACAGTCGCCCAAGAGCGTGAACTGCGAGACCACCAGCATGGCCCCGCCTCTTTCCAAAAGCGAAAGGTTCAACTTGCCGGCTTCATCTTCGAAGATCCGCAGTTGAACGATCTTGTCGGCCAGGTAGTCGGCATCCCCCTCGGTATCTTCCTGGGCCACGCCCAGCAGCACCAACAGTCCCGGACCGATGGCGCCCACGACCCGGCCCTCTACGCTGACCGAACTTTCGGAGACCCGCTGCACGACGGCCCGCATTCTCGACCTCCTTACTTGTTCTTCTTCCCGCTCCACTGCCCCAGGGCCTCGGCCAGGGGGTTGTGGAACGGCTGCTTTGTTGGGTTCTGCGGCTTTTTGGCCGGGGGTTTGCCCGGAGTCTGGGACGACTTCTCCTGGGGCGAGCGCTTGGGCGCGGCCGGGCGGTCCGACGCGCCGTTCCTGGCGCCGCTGCGCATGGAGAGGCTGATGCGCTTGCGCGCCAGATCCACCTCCAGCACGGTGACGTTGACCTTCTGCTGCACCTTGACCACGTCGGCCGGATCTTTGACAAAACGGTCGGCCAGTTCGCTCACATGCACCAGGCCGTCCTGATGCACGCCGATATCCACGAAGGCGCCGAACTTGGTGACATTGGTGACGATGCCCGGCAGTTGCATGCCCGGCTGCAAATCTTTCATCTCGGTCGCCTGGCCGAAGGTGAAGGCTTCGAAGCTCTTGCGCGGGTCGCGGCCCGGCTTGGCCAATTCGGCCACGATATCGGTCAAGGTGGGCAACCCCACTTTATCGGTGACGTACTTGCGGATATCGATGCGCTGGCGCAACTGGGCATCCTGCATCAGCTCCTGCACCGTGCAGCCCAGATCCGCGGCCATGGCGTCCACGATGGCATAACTTTCCGGATGCACCGCGCTGGCGTCCAGCGGGTTTGCGCTGTTGGGAATGCGCAAGAAGCCGGCAGCCTGTTCGAAGGCCTTGGGCCCCAGGCGGGGGACCTCCCGCAGATGGGCGCGGCTGGGGAACGGCCCGTTGGCGTCGCGGTGGGCCAGGATGTTGCGGGCCAGTTGGGGGCCAAGCCCCGACACATAGGTGAGCAGTTGGGCGCTGGCCCGGTTCAGGTCCACGCCCACGGCATTGACGCAACTGACCACCACATCGTCCAGGGAACCCCTCAGGGCGGTTTGATCCACATCGTGCTGGTATTGGCCCACGCCGATGGATTTGGGGTCTATTTTGACCA
>JBAQGR010000360.1:0-5537 GCA_049287895.1 Desulfatitalea sp. | reverse complement strand
GCGCCGTGCTCGATCTTCAGATCAAGCCCGGCCAAATCGAGGCCCTGGTGCAAGGTTCGCGCGAGAAACCTTACGAGGTGCACATCAACATCGACAAACTCAGTCCGACTACCTGGCGCCACATCCGCGGGACCTGCGAAGGCCGCATCGATTCGCTGCAAACCCTTCTGGCCGGTGCGTTTCCCAAAGAGTTGGGCGACCTCTTCATGAATCAAGAACGCGGGCTCTTTCCGTCGCCGAAGGAAATCCACTTCGAGTGCAGTTGTCCGGACTGGGCCGGCATGTGTAAACATGTGGCGGCGGTACTCTACGGCGTGGGTGCCCGGTTGGATGAAGAGCCTGCCTTGCTTTTTGTCTTGCGCGAAGGGACTGTGGACGATCTGATCAGCAAGGCCGTGGCCGCCGCCACCCGCAAATTGCTTGATCAGGCGGACGCGGAAAGCAACGGCGCGCGGGTGATCGCCGATGCGGACCTCTCCTCGCTCTTCGGTATCGATCTGGAAGGGCCGGGAGCGCCAGCGGAGCGGCCCAAGGCTGTCCCGGCCAAAAAGCGCCGCGCCCAAAAGCCTGAATCCTTGGCTCAAGTCGTCAAAAAGAAGACGAAATCGGACGTGCCCGCGACTCCCGCGGCGCCCAAGCGGCGGCGGATCGCGGTGTGCGCCGTTCCCGAAGCGCTTCCGCCGGCCGAACCACCGAAGAGCGCGAAGAAGAAAAAGAAGCAGCAACCCGAGGCCAAGCGGGCCGCGTCGTCCCCGGCCGAGAAAATCGTGGCCATCATCCGGCAATCGGTTCAGGGCGTGGATACCGCCATGCTCCAGCAACGTACCGGCCTGGAGGTGGCTAAAATCCGCACTATCATCTACGCCGCCCTGCGCAAAGGCCAGATCCGACGGGTGGGCTGGGGAGTCTACAAAGGCGCCTGATGTCAACTCTGACTTACGAATGATACCGGCAAAATATGAAAACCGACAAAATACTTCTCGATCACGGCAGCGGCGGCAAGATGGCCCATCAGTTGACGGTCGAAGTACTACTGCCGTTGTTCAGCAATCCTTTGTTGGCGCCGTTGCATGACGGGGCCGTCTTTGAGGTGGCGGACGGGCGCCTGGCCTTTTCCACCGACAGCCATGTGGTGGATCCGATCTTCTTTCCCGGTGGCGACATCGGCGACTTGGCGGTCAACGGCACGGTCAACGATCTGGCTATGTGCGGCGCCGTGCCGCGCTATTTGAGCATGGGGTTGATCCTGGAAGAGGGTTTGGCCATCGCCGATCTCAAACGCGTACTGACCAGCGCCCGGGCCGCCATGGATCGCGCCGGGGTCCAGTTGATCACGGGTGACACCAAGGTGGTGCCCAGGGGCGCGGCCGATAAGATCTTCATCAATACCGCCGGTATCGGCGTGGTGCCGCCCGGCGTCGTGATCGGTGGCAATGGCGCGCGACCCGGGGACCGGATCATTCTTTCCGGCACCATGGCCGACCACGGCATCGCCGTGCTGACTCAGCGGGAGGGGTTGCGTTTTGATTCGGATGTGGTCAGCGACACCGCGCCGTTGAGCGCCATGGTGCAATCGATTTTGGCGGTCACCCGGGCGGTGCATGTACTGCGCGACCCCACCCGGGGCGGCGTGGGCACGGTGCTCAACGAGATCGCCGGCCAATCGAGTGTGGGTGTAGTAATCGAAGAAGCCCTGTTGCCCGTTAACCCCGCCGTGGCCGGCATCTGCGACCTGTTGGGTTTCGATCCGCTCTACCTGGCTAACGAGGGCAAGCTGATTTGCTTTGCACCCGAAGATCAGGCCGCGGCAGTGCTGGCCGCCATCCGCCAGGACCCGTATGGCCACAATGCCTGCGTCATCGGCCGGGTGACCGCCGATCATCCCGGTCGGGTGGTGATGCAAACGCGCATCGGCGGCCAGCGCATCGTGGATATGCTCAGCGGAGAGCAGCTACCGAGAATATGTTGACAGGCGATGTTGCGTGTAGGGGCGAATCTTGTATTCGCCCTTCTTGTGATCGCCAAACCCCAAAGGGTGATCACAAGGATCGCCCCTACCACAATCTGCGAACCATCATCCGGATGCAGAATAAAGGCATTACGGTTTGCGGCCTAACCGCAAAGAATTTACCATGAAAAAGAAATACGATGCCGTAATAGCGGCACTTGTCTTGATGAGCCTGATCCTCCCGGTAGCCTGCGGCGGAGACAAAGAGTATCAACTCGCCGGCAAGACCATGGGCACCACCTATCACATCAAGGTGAAGGCCGGTCGTTCCATCGACATGGTAAAGGTGCAGGCCAAGGTGGACGCAGGTTTGGAGCAGGTCAACCAGAGCATGTCCACCTTCCGGCCGGAGAGCGAGATCAGCCGTTTCAATGCTTTGAACGCGGTGGATACTCCCTTTGCGGTATCGGCCGGGTTTTTGCGGGTCATGCAAACGGCCCAGGAGATTCATCGCCTCACCGAGGGCGCCTGGGACGGTACGGTCGATCCCCTGGTGAACCTGTGGGGCTTTGGCAAAGAGGGCACCTTGCGCCAAGTGCCCTCGGCCGAAGCCGTGGCCCAGGCCAAAGAGCGGGTGGGCTTCGACCGGATCGGGATCGCGGCCGACGGCCATCTGACCAAGCGGCATCTCGATGTGACCGTGGATTTGGCCTCCATTGCCAAGGGTTACGGGGTGGACCAGGTGGCGGCCGTGCTCGACGAGCTGGGATTCGAAGATTTTTTGGTGGAGATCGGTGGCGAAGTCTATGCGTCCGGAGTGCGGCCCGACGGCACCCCTTGGCGTGTGGGCATCAACCAACCCCAGGCCGATGCCCCCTTCGACGCGGTCTACAAGGTGGTGCGTTTGCGCGACGGCGCCATGGCCACCAGCGGCGACTACCGCAACTTTTACCAAATCGAGGGCCGCACCTATTCCCATATCATCGACCCGCGCACCGGTTACCCAATCCAAAACAATGTGGTGAGCGCAACCGTGGTCGCCGGTGACTGCACCCTGGCCGACGGTCTGGCCACGGCCCTCATGGTCATGGGGCCGGAGAAGGGGATCGCCTTGCTGGACCGGTTGGACGGGGTGGAGGGATTGATCGTCGTGCGCCAGGCCGATGGGACGTTTCAGAACTTTTTCTCCAAAGGAATGGAGGCCATCAGCGCGGAGTAATCTCCCCGCGAAGCGGGGTTTAGCGTTGACTTTGAATGCCTACTCTTATAAAAATCCCGTGAGTAAATTTCTATGTTAATGATATGAGCTACTTATATAGATCATTGGCCTTGAGTAAGGAAAAAGGCTAGTACAAGGAAAAGGAGCGGACTTTGGAAATTCTCGTATTGCTCAAACAGGTACCGGCGACCGAGTCATTGATCGCCATTGCCGGCGATGGGGTGTCCATCAAAAGCGATGGGCTCAAATATGTGATCAACCCTTATGACGAGTTGGCGGTGGAAGAGGCGCTACGCATCCGCGAGGCCCAGGGCAAAGGCACGGTGACGATTCTTTCCGTGGGACCGGCCAAGGCGGCCGAGGCGGTCCGCACCGGTTTGGCCATGGGCGCCGACAAAGGCATCCTCATCGATCCCGGCGATCTGACACTGGACGGATTGAATACGGCCAAGCTGCTGGCGGCCGCCATCAAGCCGCTGCCCTGCGATCTGATCATCGCCGGCCACCGGGCCGTGGATGACGACAACTTCCAGGTGGCCACGGCCGTGGCCGAGCTGTTGGCCATTCCCAACATCTCCATGGTGGTCAAGCAGGAGTTGTCCGGCGGCAAGATTCGCTGCCTGTGCACCGTGGAAGGGGGCACCAAGGAGGTGGAGGCGCCCCTGCCGGCCCTCATCGCGGCTCAACGCGGGCTTAACAATCCGCGCTATGCCAGCCTGCCGGGTATCATGAAGGCCAAGAAGAAACCCCTGGAGACCAAGACTCTGGCCGATCTGGGCCTCAATGCGGCCGATCTGCAACCCAAGGTCAAGATCAAGGCGCTCAGGGCGCCGGTCGAACGCAAGGGCGGCCGGGTGATTCAAGGCGATTCAGTGCAGGCCAAGGTGGCGGCGTTGGTGAAGGCGTTGCATGAAGAAGCGAAAGTGATTTAAAGGAGCAGATGATGACACAGAATGTATTGGTGGTTGCCGAGCAGGTGCAGGGCACCTTTCGCAAGGTGACCTTTGAGGCGTTGAGCGCGGGCCGTGCTTTGGCCGCGGCGCTGGGCGGCGAGGTGTGCGCCGTGGTCATGGGCAGCGGCGTGGAAGGCGCGGCCGCCGCTTTGGGGCCGTATGGCGCCGCTAAAATCTATGTGGCCGACGATGCGGCCCTGGCTGATTTTACCACCGAAGCCTATACCAACGTTTTGGCCCAGGTGATCGCCCAAGCCAAGCCGGCAGTAGTGCTCGTGGGTGCCACCACCCAGGGCAAGGATCTGTCGGCGCGCCTGTCGGCGCGCCTGAATACGGCTCTGGCCACCGATTCGGTGGGGATGCGGGTCGAGGGGGGCCAGGTGGTGGCTACGCGGCCCATGTACGGCGGCAAGATTTTGGCTGATCTGGTCCTGTCCGGGGTCCCGGTGATCGTATCGCTGCGTCCCAATACCCAGGCCGTTTCCCAGGCGGCCGGCGCCGGCACCGTGGAAAAGCTGACGGTCCAGGTGGGGGAGATCCGCGCCAAGGTGGTGGGCAAACAGTTTGAATCCGGCAAGGTGGACCTGACCGAAGCCGATGTAGTGGTGACCGGCGGCCGCGGCATGGGCGGTGCCGACTATGCCGCTGTCGAGGCGTTGGCCGCTGCCCTGGGCGGCGCCGTGGGTGCGTCGCGTTCGGCCGTGGACGAGGGCTGGCGTCCGGCCTCGGACCAGGTGGGCCAGACCGGCAAGACCGTTTCGCCCAACCTCTATGTTGCCTGCGGCGTGTCGGGCGCCATCCAGCATCTGGCCGGCATGTCCTCCTCCAAGGTGATCGTGGCCATCAACAAGGACCCCGAAGCCCCCATCATGGCCAGGGCCGATTACGCCATCGTGGGCGATCTGTTCGAGGTGCTGCCGGCGCTGACCGCCGAGATCAAGAAGATAAAGGGGTAAAGAAGAAGAAAGTGGCAAGAAGAAAGTTGAAAGTGAAGGTTCAAAAACTGTCCATAATATGAAGATTTATTTAGAAAGCCTGGGCTGTGCGCGCAATCAGGTGGACAGCGAAACCATGCTGGCCCAGCTTGCCGCGGCCGGTATCCAGATCACGGAGGACCCGGCAGCGGCCGATGCCATCGTGGTCAACACGTGCAGCTTTATCGAAGCGGCGGCCGACGAGTCCATCGACACGATCCTGGCCCTGGCTGCCTACAAGCAGGAAGGCCGATGCCGCCGGCTCATCGTGACCGGCTGCCTGCCGGAACGCTACCGCGAATCCATTGTCGAGGCATTGCCCGAAGTGGATCTGTTTCTGGGCACCGGGGCCTATGACCGCATCGTCGCAGCGGTTCAAGGCGCTCTGGCCGCGGGTGCTTGTTTGCTGCCCGATCCCGATGCCATCGACAGCCGCAATCCCG
>JBAQGR010000359.1:0-1869 GCA_049287895.1 Desulfatitalea sp. | reverse complement strand
CGGCCCTGCCGGTGACCGTGGCCGAGGCGGCGGTAAAGGCGATCCCCGTAGAACTGCCGGCCGTGGGCCAGGTGGAGGCTTATGCCACGGTCACCATCAAAGCCCAGGTGGAGGGCGAAGTGACGGCGGTTCACCTGCGGGAGGGCCAGTGCGTGCGCGCCGGTGCCCCGCTCTTTACCATCGATAGCCGGCCGTTCGAAGCCCAGCTCAAGCAGGTGCAGGCCAATTTGGCCAGGGGCAAAGCCCAACTGGACAATGCCCGCGCCGTTCTCAAGCGCACCGCCGCGGTCGTGGACAAGGGGTATGTTTCCAGGGAAAGATACGACCAGTCCGTGGCCGATGTGGCGGCCCTCGAGGCCACGGTTCAAGCCGGCGCAGCAGCCGTGGAAACGGCGCGGCTCCAGTTGGCCTACTGCGCCATCCGCGCGCCCATCGCCGGTTGCGCCGGCGAAGTGTTCGTGGACCGGGGCAATGTCGTCAAAGCCAATGACGCCGCGCAGCCGCTGGTGGTGATCAAGCAGATCGATCCGATCTATGTCGGCTTTTCCGTTCCGGAGCGTTACCTGGCGGAAGTGAAGAAGTATTTGGCCGCCGGCGAGCTGACCGTGCTGGCCGCGCTGGCCGGCCATGACGATGCGCCGGCCAAAGGAGAGCTGACTTTCGTGGACAACAGCGTCAATGCCGCCACCGGGACCATCCTGCTCAAGGCCACCTTTGCCAATACCGATCAGGCGCTCTGGCCGGGCCAGTTCGTCAATGTCACCCTGCAACTCGCCTCCCAGCCCGACGCGGTGGTGGTGCCCTCCCAGGCCCTGCAAACCGGTCAGAAGGGAAAGTATCTCTATGTATTGAAAGCCGACCAGACCGTGGAACTGCGGCCGGTGCAGGTGGATCGCACCGTGGGCGGGCTGGCGGTTATCGCCGCAGGCGTTCGGCCCGGCGACCCGGTGGTCACCGACGGGCAACTGCGGCTCTTCCCAGGGGCGACGGTCAAGATCGTGGCCGGCCTGCCAGAGCATAAACCAGATCATAAACCAGATCAAAAACCGAATCAAAAGCCGGAGCAAAAAGAGGAGCCCCGGCCATGAACATCTGCGCACCCTTCATCCGGCGGCCGGTGATGACGACCCTGGTCATGGCCGGGTTGCTTATCTTCGGGGTGGTGGCCTACGGGTTGTTGCCGGTGAGCGAGCTGCCCAATGTGGATTTTCCCACCCTGCAGGTGACGGCCGGTCTGCCGGGCGCTAGTCCGGAAACCATGGCCTCCTCCGTGGCCACACCCCTTGAAAAGGAGTTCTCCACCATCGCGGGCCTGGACTCCATGACCTCCACCAGCGCCCAGGGCAGCACCCAGATCACGCTCCAATTCGAAATGGAGCGGGACCTGGACGGCGCGGCCCAGGATGTCATGGCGGCCATCTCCCGGGCCGAGCGGCTCCTTCCGCCGGAGATGCCCAACCCGCCTTCGTTCCGCAAGGTCAATCCGGCGGACCAGCCGATTCTCTACCTGGCCGTCGGCTCTCAGATCCTGCCGCTCTCTACGGTGAACGAATACGCTGAAACCATGATGGCCCAACGCATCTCCATGGTGAGCGGCGTGGCCCAGGTGCAGGTGTACGGCTCCCAGAAATACGCAGTGCGGGTCCAGGTCGATCCCAACAAGCTCAACGCCCTGGGCATCGGCATCGACGAAGTGGGCCAGGCCATCGCCGGGGCCAACGTGAATCTGCCCACCGGTACGCTCGACGGTGCGCACCAGGCCTTCACGGTCAAGGCCACGGGCCAGCTCATCGATGCCGGGGCCTACCGGCCCTTGATCATCGCCTACCGCAACGGCGCGCCCATCTATCTCGAACAACTGGGGCGGAT
>JBAQGR010000358.1:0-5910 GCA_049287895.1 Desulfatitalea sp. | reverse complement strand
GCTGTCCGTATCGATCCGGAGATCAACCCCGCTATCAGCGCTTCGTTCCGGGACAAAGATCTGGAAGAGGGACTCAAATCGATCCTGCGACCGTTGAACTCCATTTTTATATGGATACCGGAAAATAATCCCGCCAGCCGCCCCGGCGCCCAACCGCTGCGGTTGGATGAGATTCTGATTTTTAAGCCCGGTGAAAAGGAGCGGATGCTCGAACTGGACAAAGAGCCCGACGAAGCCGCGTTCCAGACACCTAGGGACATCGCTGCGGGTCAAACCGATTTTGAAACACCGGTGGTCATCAAGGCCGATCGGGTATTTGTGCCGGTGATTTTAGGATACGATGACAGGAAAATCGAAGCCACCCTGATTTTCGATACTGGTGCCGGCAGCCTCGTGCTGCATCAAAACGTGGCGGACAGCCTGGGGATCAATGTCTATACACGGGCCAAAGGGCGCGGCGTGGGGGGTATTGAAATCGAGGCCAAGATGGGCCGGCTGCACTCGGTTCAAGTTGGCCCTTATGAAAAGCAAAATCTTCGCGTTGCCATTGTGGATTACCAGGGGCCGCCGGACGATCGATACGATGGCTTGTTGGGGATGAATTTTCTAAAAGGTCTCAAATATGAGATCGATTTCGACTCCCAGGTGATCCGCTGGGGCAGAGAGACCTCTGAACCGTAGCGGCCGCCGTCCCACCCGTCGCCGGCGCTGACCTCAATCGGCGTTGGCCCCGAACAGGGCCATGGCTTCCTTGATGATCTCCATGGCACAGTCTCGATCGCCCTCATAGTCGAGCCGGCCTTGGGCAATTGTAAAGCGCACACCGCAGTCATATTTGTGGGCGACGCTGTTCAGAAGCTTTCGCCAGATTTCGCTGTTCCGTGTGATGGTATGGACCGGTATCATTTCAACCTCGCTTGGTAAATGTTACCATAAGGTGTAGCAACCAGTGTGCCACTTATACGAAATCCAGTCAATAACATGATTTGTTTACTATAATGGCCCGCGGGCGGGTCGCGCACTGGTTCAGATTAGCTACAAAAATGCTTAATATGAGGAATCTGTCGAGCGATGTTGGACGCCGAACTGCTGAACAAATACAACCATCAGGCCGAGATGCTGGCCAACAAGGTGAAGAAACGCTATCAACATCTTTACAAGCGCTTTGCCCGGCAGAACATCGAGGTGTTCCGGCTCTACGATTGGGATATTCCCGAAATCCGCGCGGTGGTCGATTGGTATGGAGGCCATCTGGTGGTCGGAGAGTACACCCGCGCCCAATCGACGCCCGAATGGCTGCCGATCATGGGCGCCGCGGTTTGCGCAGCGTTAGGGGTGCCGCCGGACAATCTCCACCTGAAAGTGAGAGTTTACGGCAAAGCGGATGGCCGGCGCTACGAGCGCATCGATACCACCGACCGGATGTTCGTGGTTTCCGAAAGAGACCTGAAGTTTTATGTCAACCCCTGGGACTATGTGGATACCGGGCTTTTCGGCGATCATCGCGACACCCGCCAGATGATCCGGGAGAGGGTCGCGGGCAAAGATTTTCTCAATCTGTTTTGCTACACCGGCACTTTTTCCTGTTACGCCGCCAAGGGCGGGGCCCGTCGGACCGTTTCAGTAGACCGATCCAAAAGCGCCATCGCCTGGGCGCGCCGGAACCTGGCGCTCAACGCCATCGAGGCCGCCCCCCACCGGCTGATCCAGATGCATGCCTTCGAATTTTTGTCCACGGCCAAGCACAGGGCCGAGCGGTTCGATCTGGCGCTGGTGGACCCACCCTCGTTTTACACCATCCAGGAGACGGAAGAGCACTTCGACATCAACACCGATCACCCGGTTTTACTCCATGGCGTGGCGGAACTGATGCATCCGGGCGCCACGATTTTCTTTTCGACCAATCACCAGGATTTCACGCCGCGCATGGATGCCTTGGGTTTTGCCGAAGCAAAGGAGATCACCGACAGCACCATTCCCGAAGACTATCGGCACAAACGTAAATCGATACACCGCTGCTGGAAGATCATCGTCTAAGCACAAATGCTCCGCCGGAATCCGGTCATCCGGCGGATACCCATTACATCGATTCCGAGCGGACGATGACCGCGCTCCGCTTTTGCTTGCGCGTGAAGTCGGCGAGCGCCTGGGCAGCCGCGTCCCGCGTACCGAAGTGGCCGAAGCGCACCATGTAGAACGACCGCTGCTGGGCGTCGGTGACTTGGAAGATAAACGGAGCATAGCCTTTCTGGGTCAATTGGGCGATGATCTCATCGGCATTGGCTTTGGTTCGAAAGGCACCCACCTGAATAGAGAACGGTGCCAGTTTGTCCAGGTCGATCTGCCCTGCGCTCGTTTCCTTTTTCTTTTCTTCGACCACCTTAGTCTTGGTCGACGCTTTAACAGGGGGGGCCTCCGGTTTGGCAACGGTAGCGGAGACCGGCGGGGGCGTCGCGGATGGTTCTATTTTAGGGGTCGGCTCGGCCGGCGGCATGGACGGCGCCTTTACTTCTTTCCCGATGGCCGTCGGATCGGATGGGCCGGGTTTCTGGACCTCGAGGGTTTTTGCGGGTAATGCCTGCTCGTTGTTGGCTTTTCTAAGATCTACGGTCTCGATCTTATCTTCGGTTGGCGGCAACGGCGGTACTTTGGCCCTTACAATGGCGGGCGCCGGTTCGGGTGCCGTCGGTTTCGGCAGGAACTTGACGGCTGCGGCCACGGCGGCAATCAAAACCACCAGCGCGATGATAACACCCCACAGGAGTGAGCCTCTATCCCATTCTAGAATACTATTTTTCAAAATAGATACCTCCGATGTTTCTACTGCTTGACTAGTTCCACCCGACGGTTTTTGGCCCGGCCGGCCTCGGCATCGTTCGAAGCGACCGGCGCAGTGGGTCCGGCACCAAACGGCAACAGGCGGGCAGCGGCGATGCCGTGCTTGGCGGTTAGAGTTGTGACCACGGCGGCCGCCCGGTCTTTGGATAGCTTTAGATTGTAGTCAAATGTACCCGCATTGTCCGTATGGCCGACGACATACAATTTCAGTTTCGCATCGCTCTTGAGCAGTTTGGCGATCTCCTTCTGGGACGAGTAGCAAAGCGAAAAGTGCATACCTGCGGCGGATTCTCAAATACCTTGGCTTTATTGTCAATACGAATCATTGAGGGTTGATCTTGATGCTGGCCAGGTCTATATTCGGCGCGCCGATGCGGACGATGGCCAGAGGGTACGCGCGGCATCGATTCGACGGAAAAGTTGTTGGAATATCCCCGAAGGAAGGTGACTGCTTGCGAAAACGACTGCTGACGTTCAGGTACGTCGCTTTTTACATCCTGTTTTGGCCGGATACCTGGCAAATCGTCTCTGGTTTGCTGACCGCATGGGTTTTGACCCCTTGGATTGCACCACCCGACCTGGGCTTTTTTGCGACCATGCTGCTGTATCTCATGATCGCCGGCATCGGATACGCCGCTTCGGCTGTGATTGTTCGCCCGGTCTTTCGACGCTTGCACGGCCGGATGCTCGCCCGAAGGCGGCCATAGCCGATCGCCGGGCTCCGTTGTCACAAAAAATAGAACGAGCGTTCGTTTTGTTTTATTGACACGAATCGTTCCGCCTGTTATAGTCTTCAGAGCATGAATCAGATTCAGGGAGGCAAGGCAGTCGTGGCATTTTTTGATTAGAACCGATGTCCAGGGTTTTCCGACGAGCGTTGTTTCCAGACGGACCGGCGTGGGGAGGGATCCTTGGACAAGCGCCTGGAGAGGTACGCGTTTTGGAGCCAGTTGCGTTGATCGAGCATTGTCGCCGTGCAGGAAGAGTATCGTTGAACGAGGCCGAATCCAAACAGCTCTTGGGCCACTATGGCGTTCCCGTTGTCCAGGAGGCGGTGGCCACGACCGAGGATGAGGCCGTGGCGCGGGCGCAAAGCCTGGGGTGGCCCATCGTGTTGAAAGGGTTGGGGGCCCATCTGACCCATAAGACCGAGCGGGGACTGGTTAAAGTAAACCTCCATTCGGCAGCCGAAGTGCGCCAGGCCTACCAGACGATCAAAGCAGCGGCCGGCTCCGATTGGGAGGGGTGTCTGATCCAGCCGCTGATCGCCGGCCGGCGGGAGTTTGTGGCCGGCATGGTGCGCGATCCGCAGTTCGGACCGGTGGTGATGTTCGGATTGGGGGGTATCTTCGCCGAAGCCCTGGGGGATGTGGTGTTTCGCATTGCCCCTTTTGACGAGGCCCAGGCCCTGCAAATGCTGCAAGAGCTGGCGGCGCGCAAGCTGTTGGCTGATTTTCGCGGGGATGCCGCGGTGGACAAAGGCCAAATGGCGCGGGTGCTGATGGGATTGGCGCAACTGGCCATGGACCACCCGGCGGTCAAAGAGGTGGATGTCAATCCTCTGATCCTTTCCGCGGATGGTGCCGTGACGGCCGTGGACGGCCTGGTGGTGCTGAGCGATCCCAAAGAAGCATTGGGCGCGCAGACGAAGAGTACGGAAGAGGAGCGACGGCGCACCGCAAAAATCAACGCGGCTCTGGAGGTGATGGCCCATCCCCGTTCCATCGCCGTAATAGGCGTGGCGCGCACAAGGAGCGGCGCTTTTCCGGGCATCTTCGGCTGCATCCGCAAATTCGGCTTTCCCGGCAGGCTCTACCCCATTAATCCAAACGCCGATGCCATCGATGGGCTCAAGGCCTACCCCAGTCTGACTGCTCTGCCCGAACCGGTGGACCTGGTGGTCATCTCAGTGCCGGCGCCTCATGTGCCGGCTGCGCTGACCGATTGCATCGCCTCAGGCAGCAGGAACGTGCATATCTTTACATCGGGTTTCAAGGAGACCGGTGAAGTGGAGGGGATCCGGCTCCAGGCTGAGATCGAGCGCATCGCTAACGAGGGCGATCTGAACATTGTCGGCCCCAACTGCATGGGGCTGCATGTACCCAAGTCCCGTCTGCTCACCTGGACAGCGGCTTCGGACATCAGCGGCCCAGTGGGCATGGTCAGTCAGAGCGGCGGCAATGCCCAGGATTTTGTCAACTATGCCGCCAATCGTTTCGGGCTGCACTTCAGCAAAGTATTCAGCTACGGCAACGCGCTGAACCTGGACAGCACCGACTTTTTGGCTTACCTGGCCCAGGATGACGAGACCCGCATCATCACCATGTATCTGGAAGGGGTCAAGGATGGCCGCAAACTGCTTGGCATGGTCGAGCAGATCAACCGAACCAAGCCCATCGTCATCATCAAGGGTGGACTGACCGAATCCGGCGCACGCACGGTGGCCTCGCACACCGGATCGCTGGCCGGCGGTGAAAAAATCTGGCGCGCCTTTTTCAAGCAAACCGGCGCCGTGCAGGTGGGCACCCTCGAAGAGATGGCCGAAGTGAGCCTGGCGCTGCATCACCTGCCACCCGTTAAAGGACGCGGCGTAGCGATTTTGGGCACCGGCGGTGGCGTCGGTGTGGCGGCCGCCGATAGCTGCGCCAAGGTCGGCTTGGAGATGCCCGGTCTGCCGGCCGAGCTTATGGCCCGCCTGCGCGAGTTTATCCCGCCCGCGGGCAACATGATCCGCAACCCCATCGATGCCCACATTTTATTGATGAACCTGGATCTGTTGGGACCGACCCTGCAACTGCTTTCGGCCCAATCCTATATAGATATGTTTATCATCTCCCTTCACTTGGATTGGATCTTCGGGCTGGAAGAGGGCAAGCAGATTGAACGGATCGGCGACTATCTCGCCGATGAAGCGCGACGGCACACCCACGGCAAGCCCCTGGTCGTGGTGTGGCGCCAGTACCAGCCCAATGCGGCCATGCACCAGTCACGCCTGAAACTGGAAAAACGGTTGCTCGCTGCCGGGGTGCCTGTTTACGAGGGGCTGGACCGCGCGGTCGCGGTGCTCTCCAA
>JBAQGR010000357.1:0-2434 GCA_049287895.1 Desulfatitalea sp. | reverse complement strand
CATGAAAGCTGAGGATGTGATCCGGTTCTGTTTCCGGTCGCTGTCGGGCTACCCGCTGCGCACTGGATTGATGTTGCTGGCCATGGCCATCGGCGTAGCGGCGGTCGTGCTGCTCACCTCCCTGGGAGAGGGGGCGCGGCGCTATGTCTCCGAAAAGTTCACCTCGCTGGGCACCCACATGCTCATCGTTCTGCCGGGCCGTTCGGAAACCGTGGGCGGGCCGCCGCCCCTGCTGGGACAAACGCCCCGTGATTTAACGGTGGAAGATGCCATGGCCCTGACGCGCAGCAGCGCCGTTCGCCGCGTGGCACCGCTCATGCTAGGATCGGCCCCCGTGGCCCATGGCAGCCGGAGCCGCGAATCGATCATCATGGGCACCACCGCCGATATGTATCCGGTGCGTAACCTCTCTATGGCCCAGGGCCGTTTTATCCCCGAAGGCGAAGTGGGGCGGGCCGAGGCAGTGTGCGTGCTGGGCCACAAGCTGAAAAGCGAACTCTACGGCAACGATTCGGCCTTGGGCGCTTTTGTACGTATCGGGCAGCGCCGTTTCCGCGTCATCGGCGTGCTGGCCAAAAAAGGGGAGTCGCTGGGGGTGGACATCGGCGAGGTGGCCATCATCCCCGTGGCCTCGGCTTCGGCCCTGTTCAACCGGGCGTCGCTGTTCCGTATTCTGGTACAGGCCCAGGGCCGTGAATCTATTCCGCGGGCCAAGACGGCCATCCTGGAAATTCTGAGGGAACGGCACGAGGGTGAGGACGATGTGACGGTGATCACCCAGGACGCCATGCTGGCCACCTTTGACCGGATTTTCAAGGCCCTGACCCTGGCCGTGGCCGGGATCGCAGCCATCAGCCTGGCGGTGGCCGGGATTCTGATCATGAATGTCATGCTCATCGCCGTATCCCAGCGGACTGGTGAGATCGGACTGCTCAAAGCCATAGGCGCGCCGGGCGAGCAGATACAGCGCCTTTTTCTGTCCGAAGCGGCTATGCTGTCGTTGGTGGGGGCCGCCGTGGGTTTGCTGCTGGCCCTGGCCGGCCAGCTTCTTTTGGCGCGGCTTTTTCCCGAGTTCCCGGCAAGCGTGCCGTTGTGGGCACCCATTGCCGCCGTCAGCGTGGCGTTGGCCACCGGCATACTTTTCGGCGTGCTGCCGGCGCGGCGGGCCAGCCGCCTGGATCCGGTGGCAGCGCTGGCGCGGCGCTGATGCACCATAAATCCAAGAACCGTCACTCCCGCGAAGGCGGGAGTCCAGAATCGATTTCAATGACTGGATCCCCGCCTTCGCGGGGATGACATAAACAGGCACATTGCAACTTTTTCAGATACTTTCATGTCGATTGATCGATGGGTCAATATTTAGACGAATAGACGAACAGAAGAATAACAGAATGTTTCTGCGTGATACCATCACTCTCTCCCTGCACGCCGTGGTGAGCCACCGCCTGCGCAGTTTCCTGACCGCCCTGGGCATCGCCGTGGGCATCGCCGCCGTGGTGCTGCTTACCTCGCTGGGCGAAGGCATCCATCGCTATGTGCTGGCCGAATTTACCCAGTTCGGTACCAACCTGATCGGCATCACGCCGGGCAAAACCAACACCACCGGATTTTCCGGCGGGGTGATCAGCAATGTGCGACCCTTGAGCCTTGCCGATTCCATAGCCCTGGCCCAGATGCCCCGGGTGATCGCCACGGTCCCGGTGGTCCAGGGCAATGCCTCCGTTGAGTTCGAGCAGCGCAGCCGCCGGACCTATATCTTCGGTGTGGGGGCCGCCGCACCTCAGGTATGGCAGATCCGGGTGGCCCTGGGCCGCTTTTTGCCGGACGACGACCCACGCGTAGCGCGGGCCTTCGCCATATTGGGCAGTAAAGTGAAACAGGAACTGTTCGGGACCCAGAACCCCCTGGGCCAACGGTTGCGCATCGGCAGCGAACAGTATCGGATCATGGGAGTGATGGAGTCCAAGGGGCAAATGCTGGGGTTTGACCTGGACGATGCGGTCTACATCCCGGCGGCCCGGGCCATGTCCCTTTTCAATCGTAACAGCCTGATGGAGATCGACCTGCTCTACGCCGCCGGCAGCCGCTCGGAAGATGTCGCCCAGAGGGTGAAGAGCTTACTTGTGGCCCGCCACGGCGACGAAGATTTCACCGTTGTCACCCAGGATCAAATGCTCGAGGTGCTGGGCTCGGTGCTCAATATCCTCACCATGGCCGTGGGTGCCCTGGGCGGCATCTCGCTGGTGGTGGGCGGGGTGGGCATTCTCACCATCATGACCATCGCCGTGCACGAGCGCACCGCCGAGATCGGCCTGTTGCGGGCCGTAGGGGCCGACCGTGCACAGATCCTGGCGCTTTTCATCGGTGAAGCCATCGTGCTATCGAGTCTGGGCGGTTTGGCCGGCCTGGTGATCGGCGCGGGCGGCGCGTGGCT
>JBAQGR010000356.1:0-19926 GCA_049287895.1 Desulfatitalea sp. | reverse complement strand
GAAGAGGGCGGTCGATGGCGCAACTCGGTAAAAATAGAAAGCGTATGGAAGAGGATGCGGAATTGAATCTGATTCCGATCATGAACATCTTCATGGTGATGATCCCCTTTTTGCTGATGTTCGCGACGTTTTTCAATCTCAAAGCCATCAATACTTCCATCCCGGTGCATGGTGTCGCCTCTGCCGACACTGAAAACAAGCCGGCCAAGGAAGCGATCAAAATCACGGTCGTTCTGGAGCTCAAGGAGCGCGAGATCCGGATCTCGGCCCTGTCCAGTCAGTTGAGCGCGGCGGAATTAGCCGAATTCGAGGTGGCCCTGAACCGACCGGCCGGTGGAGATCTTTCCGTAATGGCTTTAGGCGACTATCTCCAGCGGGTCAAGGTGCGCTACCCGGCCAGCGATACGCTGCTTTTGATACCCGACGAGGGTGTCTTGTACAAAGAGATCATTCAGGCCATGGATTGCGCCCGCAGCCGCGACGCCGGTGAGCTTTTCCCCAACGTCGTGCTGGCCGGATCGTTAGGATAGGGGAGAGGAATCATGGGATTCAGCCGACTGGAACGACGCAAACAAAAAGAACGGCCACCCGGGCTTATGCTGACCTCTATGATGGATATGTTCACCATCATCTTGTTATTTCTGATTGTCAATTTTTCAGATAATCCCGCACGGGGGATTTCACTCAAAGATGTCGACTTGCCCCGATCGACATCGGAAGCACAATCCGCCAAGGCCATCCGAATCGTCTTGTCCAAGAAAGAGCTGCTCCTGAATGACGAATGGGTCGCTTCTGTGAAAGGGCTCGAAACTACAGGTATTACGGATGACGACCCGGAAGGTTCGGCGCTTTTTAAACGGCTCAAGAGCTATCGCGCCGAAACCGAAGCCAAGGACGCAAATCAGGCGGAGGCCCCGCACATTCTGTTCTTGTGCGACAAAACACACTCTTTTCGCACGATCAATCGCGTCATCAAAACCGCGGGGCTGGCCGGATATCCCAATTTCCAGTTCGCCGTATTGGAAGAGAAGTAGGAGACACCAATGAATACCCGTCGGATTGCACGCCTGCTGGTTATGCTCTGTGCGGCCTTTTGGATGGGCGCCGGGGTGGATGACGCTACCGCCGAGGAGGGCAACGCCGGGGATGCGTCCAAGGATAAGGGGCTGCAGCAACGCATCGATTTCGGCAGCGCCTATATTTTAGGCCAAAGCATCAAGTCCGGCGCGGTTTATTTGCTGCACCGCAAGCAAAGCGAAATCAAGGGCATGCTCGAAGTGCGCCAGGACTATCGGGAAGAGATCAAGGAAGATTACGCGCTAGAGAAAACGGCGATTGTCGGAGAAGAGACGGAAAAAGCGCCGGAGCAGAAGAAAAAGCCAAGCCCGGCCGTCGCCGATGGGTCGATGGGCGCTAAACCTCAACAGGGTCGCGGACGATGAATTCCACTTACGACAATAGCCACGCACAAGCCACCGGCCTTTCCGCGGATCAGGGTCAAAAGGCGCGCTTGTTCGTCTATGAGAATTTGCGTTATGTCGGCGAGAGTGCTTTCACCAAGGAGAGCATTCTCATCGGCAAAAGCAACGATGCCGATCTGGTACTGGATCATCAGTCGATCGCCGATATTCATGCGTTGATCCAAATCGACCGGGACCAGGTTCTGCTGATCAATAAAAACCTCAACAATGGGCTGCGCCTCAACGGTCTTGCCGTCAAAGAATCCGCGCTGCATGCCGAAGACGTCATTCAGCTCGGCCCCTTTTCCATCATCTTCAGACCGGACCGGCAGCCCGTCGCAGCGGCCGCGAGCGTCGGGCGGATCACCGAGCGGGTGACCTATTTTCCCAAGGCCGCCAAAGAGATTCCCCGCGAACCCGCGGTCAAAGAGACCCTTTTAGAACCCGCGGTGCAACCCGACACCCAGAGCGGCACTTTTGCGGTGATCCTGGTCGACCGGTACGCCTCGACCCAGGCGCGACGCGATGCGGTGGCGCAGTTGGCCGCGCTATTCCGCGCCGAGGAGCCGGCGATTGAAAAGCTGATGAGCCGACCGCGGCCGGTCCTCAAACGCAATCTGGATCGCCTCAGCGCCTTCCGCTTGCAGGACACCTTGCATGATGTCGGGATCTTATCCATGGTTCGCTCCCAGGACCCGGCCGAGGTGCAGAGCGCGGTGAGTAAGACCATGGGCTCGCAGGTCCGGGCTTTGGCCGCGACGACCGGCATCCAAATCCAAAAGACGCAGCCGCCACCCGCGGAACGTTTTCAGGCACCGCCGCCCACCGCTCAAATCATGGTGCCGGACGAGGACGAAGAAGACGAAGAGATTTGGGAAGCGCCTTTTATCCTCAAGGAGAGGTTGCTCGGCGCCGGCGCCCATGCGCGCGGTGCCCAGAGAGGGTCGTCCCAGGTCCAGGTCATCAAGACGTTGGACGACGCCATCGTCGATGTCGCCTTTGTGAACAAGGGCCAGAAGTACTATTTGCACCGTCCGCAAGGGCGCCTTTGCCTGGTGGAAAACCGAGCGGACGAGCAAGCCTACCTATTTATCGATCCACATTTAAGCGGCCATGCCATGGCCGACGGTCAGGCGCGATCCGATTTAGATCACTACCGGACCGACGCGTACCTGCATCGCCGGCGCAAAGAGCTCTACCGGCTCCCCTTTGCGGGCAGGGAGTCGGCCATGGTTTCGGACGGCCGCAGCCAATATCACTTGAGCCTGGTGGAAGAACGGGTCAGCCCCGGCGTGAAGACCGCTGTCCAGGCCAAACCAGTGACATGGCGCCATTGGGCCAGCTCTTTCGGCACCCATTTGCTGGTGGCGCTGTGTCTTTCCGGATACCTCTATTTTCAATCCGCGGCACCCCAAAAGCAGATGCCGCACTTTGTAAAGGTCGATATGGAGGCGTTGCGGGCCCTTGAGCCCAAAGCAGAGATTCGGCCTGAACCCAAAAAAGAACCGCCGCCCCCCACCCCCACGCCGGAACCCCAGCGCGTCGTGGAGACGGTGAAGCCGACTGAAAAGAAGGTCGCTGCGAAGGTAGCGCCCCGGAACGCTCCAAAAACAGCGGCGCCTAAAACCGCGCCCCAGGAGGAGGCTGCCCAGGCTCAAGCTCAGCCCCCTAGCCGCGATCCCAACGCCGGCGGTGGTTTCGGCGAAGGCAACATCGCCAATCGCAATGTCAATCAGACTGGTATTTTAAGCATCTTGAGCAAAAACGTGGTGCCTGGCCCATCCACGGCCATGGCATCGGTGACCAATCTGGACGCGGTTCAGGTGCCTGGAGCCACGGAAAAGAATTTTACCGTCGGCGGCATCAAGGGATCGCTGGGCAGCGGCAAAATTTCCATGGGTGGTTCCGGTGCCGTCGATCCATCCAGCATTGTCCAGACCAAGGGCTCGCAGCAGGTGTTGCGCAGCGCCGGCGCCAGTGGACCCGGCGAAGTGGCCGCATTGGAGCGCGGCACCACCGGTCAAAAGCAGGTCAAGGCCATGGTGACGGCCAGAATGACCCAAACCGTCAAGATAGAAGGCGGCATGAGTCGGGAGATGGTCAAACAGGTGATCGACCAGCACCTCGGCGAGATCACCTTTTGTTACGAATCGGCCCTGTCCAGCAACCCGAACATCAGCGGACGCGTCATCTTCGAGTGGAAGATATTGCTCTCCGGCCGGGTCGGAGAAGTCCGTATCATGGCCTCCAATATCAACTCCAATGAAATTCATGATTGTATCAAAAGTGCTATTAAATCATGGCAATTCCCCAATCCGGTGGGAGCGGAAGTGATTGTCAGTTACCCGTTTGTATTCGATCTGGTGGCATTCTAAAAAATTTTCGTTGGTTCTATGAGAGGAGTAGGTATGAGTAGAAAAGCGGTATGGATCTTGGTGATCGGAATGTTGTTGCTCAGCGGACAGTGGGGATGGTGCGCCGAGCCGCAGCCGCAAGGAGAAGAAAAAGTGTTTGCCGTTCAGAACCGGATTTTCCATCGCAACCATGAAATCGATTTGAGCGTCGGCTATATCGCCGATGACGAGTACTTCATGGTCTATCCGGTCAGCCTCGGCTACACTTTCAGCTTCAATGAAAACTGGTCCTGGGAAGTGGCCCGGTTGCAATATTTTTTCAACCAGGACCGGAGTTTGAAAAACGAGTTGATAGACGATTTTGGGGCGGATCTGGAGTATTTCAGCGAACCCAAATACATGATCAATACCCATTTGGTGTTTAAGCCGCTTTATGGCAAGTCCGCGGTCATGAACCGCACGGTGGTCAACCACGAAACGTACTTCTTCGTGGGCCCGGGTGTGACGCAGTACGAAAAGGATTTCAGCTATGGCGACAGCGAAACCGAGAACGCGTTCAACGTGAGCGCCGGTGTCGGCTTCCGCTATTTTCTGTCCCAGCGCTACTGCCTGAATTTTGAGATCCGCGACATTGCCAGTTTCCGTGATGAAAACACGGAAAACAATCTGTACTTCGGCATCGGCCTGGGATGGCGCTTCAACCTGTCGCCGCGCAAGGTCGAAGAGGATCCGACGGTTAAAAAATTAGACAAAATTCTCAGTGAATAGCGAATCGCATATGCGCCCATTATTTCTTATCGCTGTTGTCGCTCCGGCCCTTTGGGCCTTGGGGGTGCTGCCGGGGTGGACGGCCAATCCGTCCCACCCCCTCTATCCGCGCGTGGACCGGCCGGCGCTTACCTCGAAACCTGCGAGCGCGCCGCCGGCCGCCAAGCCGGAGGAGGACCCCAAGAAAAGCGCCGAATCCTTCCACAAAGGATATCGCGCCTATGCGGGGCAGCATTATCAGGAGGCATGTGTCGAGCTGTTCCGCTATTTGAGCGAACAGACCCCCGACGATACCGATTATGAGTGGGCCGAGTTTTTCTTCGGCTTGAGTTTGCATCGGCTCGGCTTGACCCATGCCGCCGTCGATACCCTGACCAACGTGATGACGCGCAAGCCCAACCCTAAAATCGTGGACTATGCCATGGAACTGCTGGAGGATATCAGCCGCGCGGTGCCTTTTGACCGTGACCTGTTGATCCATCGCGGTGTCTGCGACCAGAGCTACGGTTTCGTGGACAGCGCGGCCACCGATTTCGTGCACTACTACCAGGGGGAGTACGATTGGGAACACGGCCTGTTTGCCTGGGGCGACGAACACTTCGGCCAAATCCAGCCGGACACCCACTACTATCACAAGTATCTATTCAAAAAAGCCTTGCGCGTTTTGTACGATGGCCGGGCGGATGAGGCTGTGACCCTGCTCAAGAAGGTGATCCTCAAGTCGCCTGGTGACGCTGTCCTCAAGGACGACGCGCGCAAGACCCTGGCGCGGATTTATTACGAGACGGGCGAATTCGCCAAGGCTGATTTTCTTTACCAGCAGATCGAGATGAACATCGTGGAACAGGCGCAGAATCTGCTCGAACGGGCCTGGGCCCACTACCGCCTGGGCAACCCCGAACGTGCCATGGGCTTGCTCTACTCGTTCGAGGCGCCAAGCTATGTGAATTCGTTCACCCCCGAGTTTTATATCCTTAAATCCTTCATCTACAAGGATGTCTGCCACTACAAAAAGGCCATGCAGGTGCTCGAGCATTTCAGAGGCCGCTACGGTCCCTCCTTGCAGTCGATTTATCAGCGCCGGCCGCCCCAGGAGAACCGGGCCATGCTCATGGTCATTTTAAACAAGCCCAAGACCAAACGGGAGTGGCAGTTCGTCAACCTGCTCGACAAGGAGATGGTCCAAGCCGCCCAGAACCCCGACCCGGCGCTCAAAGTCTATTTGGAACGCTTATACTCCTTGAAAAAGGAAGAGGTGGAGAACCAGTTCCGGATTCACGTCCGCGACGAGTACGAAAAAATGGCCAACGAGATGCTGCGGTTCGAAGAAGAGGCCCACCTCATGGAGTATGAACTGGGGTTGGATATGTACCAGCGGGTTTATAACACCCACTACGCGGAAGAGAAAAAAGAGGAAAAGCCCGAAGAGGAAGTCACCAAAAAGGCGGTCTATTCGTTTCAGGGCGAATTTTGGAATGACGAGTTGGACGATTACGAAGTCACTCTGCCCAATAAATGCGAAAACGCAGAAGAATGGGATATCTTTTTCAAATGAAACGCGGCGTACGTAACTACTTGCAGTGGGTGTTGGCCCTGGGGCTGTTGTTCGCGGGCGGTCATCCCGTATGGGCCTCGGAACAGTTCGTTTACGAGCAACGCGACGAAGTCGAGGAAAAGAAGCAGTACGTGGTCAAGCTCGAGCAGGACCGGCTGAAGTGCGAACAGGCCATCGCTAACACAAAAACCCTGATCGGGCGCTCTAAAAACAAGCCCTATCTGCCCGAACTCTACCTGCGCCTGGCCGAGCTGTATATCGAAAAATCGCGTATCGTTTACTTCATGCGCAAAAGCCAGCTGAAGGAAGGCGAGGATGCTAAGACCCTGGATCAGTATGAGGCCAATATGCTCAAGCAGCAGGCCATCGAAATCTACGAGCGCATCCTCAGTCAGCATCCCGATTTCAACCAGTGCGACAAGGCCCGTTTCTTCATGGCCCATGAATACCGCGAGCTGGGACAGATCGATGAGATGATCAAACAATACGAAACGCTCATCGCCAAATATCCCAACAGCAACTATGCGCCCGAAGCCTACCTGCTGCTGGGCGACTACTACTTCAGCCAGAAACAGGATGTGAACAAATCCAAGACCTCCTACGAGGCGGTTTTAAAGTATCCCAAAAGCCCGGCCGTGGCCGCTGCCCGTTACAAACTGGCCTGGTGCCAGATCAATCTGACCGATTACGCGGGGGCCATCAAGCTGTTCGAGGAGTCGGTGGAAAGCCCCCAGGCCAAACAGGAGCTGAACATCGACACCTACCGGCGGGTGGATGTACGCCTGGAGTCTTTGGTCGACATGGCTTACTGTTACCCGGAGGTGTACAAGAAAGCCACCCCCGAGGAGGCGCTGGCCTATTTCAAGAAATACAGCTGGTCGCGTCCGATCTACACGACCGTTCTGGAGAAACTGGGCTATCGCTATTACGTGAAGAAAAACTGGACCCAGTGCGCCGCTATCTACCGCGAGCTGGCCTCGATCCGCCAGGACCCCGAAAAGTTAGCCGAGTATGCCAAACTGATCGTCGAGAGTGTGCAGGCGCTGGGCACCTACGAGCATGCCGAGAAAGACGTGCAGATTATCATCCACGCCGTTGAAAAGCAGAAGTATTCCGCGCACGTCCCCGACGAAGAGAAGGCGAAACTGATTAAGGATTACGAGTTGTATGCGCGCGAAATCATCACCCACCTGCACGAAAAGGCCCGCAAAACCAACTCCAATGTCGATTTCAAAGTGGCTGCCGAAGCCTACGAGCTCTACCAGGATTTTTTCAAGGAGAGCCCGGCCAAAGAAGAGATGGCGGCCAACAGTGCCGAGGCGCTCTTCTCCTCCGGTCAATACCTGAAGGCCGGCAAGCAGTACGAAAAGATTCAGCCCGCGGCCACGGGCAACCGCCAGCAGCGCCAGGACATGCTGTACGGCGCGGTCGTCTCTTATTACCAGGCCCTCAAAAACAAGGACGGTTTGAATTTCTATCAGGCGGCCTACGCCCGCGAGGGATTGCGCACCGCGGGTAAAGCCTTTGCGGCCGAATTCCCCAAGTCGGCCAATACGCCGGAGGTACTCTTCAATGTGGCCTGGGCCTCCTATGATGCCGGCCAGTATGAAGATGCCATCAAGGATTTTTCCAACTTCGTGACCGCCCACCCGAACCACCCGGCCACCGGCGCCGCGGTGCATCTGGTGATGGATTCGTTCCATCTGATGGAAAACTACGAGGGCATGATCTCTTACGGCAACGCCATCGTGCGCAGCGGCGGCATCGGCGACGCCAAGCTCAAGCAGGAAGTGGCCCAGATCGTGCGCGGCGCCGAGTCCAAGGTGGTGTCGAGCATGACCATGGCTGCCGTGGATAACTATGAAAGCGCCCGCAAGGAGTTGATGCAGGTCGCCGACCAGGGCGGGGCCAGCGGCCTGGGCGAACAGGCCCTGAACGCCTTGGTGATGTCCAGCAAGGACAAAAAGGACCTGGCCACCTTGTTCGATGCCGGCTCCAAGCTGGTCCAGCAGTACCCGCAGTCCCAGAATGCGAAGACGACGCTGGGCTTTCTGATCGACGCTTCGGTAAAAATCGGGCAGTTCCGGCTGCTGGCCGAATATCTGGAAATGTTTGTCCAACGGTATCCCGGCGACGAGAATGCGACGCTCTTTTCATTGCAGGCCGCCCAGATCCGCGAAGGCTTGGGCCAGTATGCCGACGCCAACCGCAACTACCGGCGGCTGCTCAAACAAGGCGGCATCAATGCCCAGCAGCTGGAAACCGCGCTCTTCTCTTGCGTGGACAATGCCCAACAGATGGGCAACAACGATGCGGCCCTGGAAGTGCTGGAAGAGAATGTCGCTCGCTTGTCCGGCGACTCGCAGCTGCGCGCCAAGGCCCAGATGGCCGTATTGAACCTGCGCGCCGATCGCCGCTCCAAGGCGGACGCGCTCAGCCGCGAAGTAAAACAAGCCTACCAACCGGCCATGGGACAGAAAGATGCGGCCTTACTCGACCTGGTGGCTGAATCGGCCTTCAACGAAGTGTACCACTCCAGCGGGCGCTACTATAATTTGAAGCTCAAGGGCAAGATCGACGACGAGATCGTCGGTCAGAAAGCGGAAATGCTCAAGAACCTCGAAGATGGCTATCAACAGGTGATGGGATTGAAGTCGCCCACCTGGGCCTTGAAAGCCTGTTTCCACTCGAATGAGATCCATCGGGAGTTCGCCGACTTCCTGGTCAACGCACCGGTACCCGAAGAGTTATCGGCCCAGGAGAAGCAGCAGTATCAGGATCTGATCAAGCAAAAGGCCAAGGCTTATACTGATAAAGCCGAGGAGTACCTGAAAACCTGTATTCAAATGGCCCATAAATGGGAAATCTGCGATCCGCGCCTGGCGGGCTATTTCAACCCGGCCGATCGGCCCCAGGGCCGCGAGGATGCGGTCGCCAATCTCTCCGGCCGCCGCACCAGCAACGAAATCGGCCTGCAGGGATTGCGCGAGCCGGAAACTCTGAAGCTCTACCAGCAGTTGTGGAACACTCCCGACGACGCGGAGCAGCAGTTGTCCCTGGCCAAAGTCTATCTGCGGCAAGGCGACTTCCGGCAGGCGGCCTTGATCGCCAAAAACAGTCTGCCCAAGGTCAACCGCGCGCCCAAGCGGGTCCAGGCCGACCTGCTCAACCTGCTGGGCGTCACCCAGCTGGATTGCGCTCAGGACCCATTGGCCAAGGAGACCTTCAAAAAGGCCCTGGCCGCCGACGGCAACCTGAACGCGGCGCGTGTCAATCTGGCTGGGCTCTACCGTCACTATGGGCATAAAGAAAAAGCCGACGAACTCATGCGCACTTCCCAACCGAGCGGTTCCGACAAAGAGGGCATTCACCCCCGAATAGGAGCGATATCCAATGCGTATGTCATGCAGACCAAATAGCCGGCCTATACTTCAGGCCCTGACGTTGATCATAGCCGCTATGCTGCTTTGCACATGCGGTGGGGGCGGTGGCGAGGAATCCACCGACGACAGCCCGCCGCCCAATCTACCCCAAACCAGTAGTTGGGAACGGTTCAACGTCATCGACCTGGAGCGCAATGCGCCGCTGCTGCCCCAGATTACTGCCGTCGCCGACAATCAAGGCGGCGTGCACATTTTCTACTATAAAAAAGGCGAGCTCTATCAGAATTTGGAATCGCGGTATTTGCTCCACCATTTGACGTGGGACACCCAAACGGCAGCGATCGTCGGCGTACCTGAAATCATCGAGGTCACCCCGGCGACTCCCGATAGCGACGGTTTGAACAACACCAATATCCTGGCCGCTGCGTTGGACGGCAACGGCGTACCCCTGGTGATTTACCAGGGCGGTCAGGTGCCCCAGGCGCCCGACGGCACAGTCTGCAACGCCACGGCCCAGGGCGACCTGATGATCACGCTTTTTGACCAGCAGTGGGAGGAGCGCCTGGGCATCGAGGGCGACGCCAGCCCGAAGAATCCCTATTTTACCGACGGCTATATCGGCTTGAACGCTTCCGTGGCAGTGGACAGCCAGGGCAACGTCCATACAGCCGCTCAACATTACTACGAGTTTTGCGACTGGAACAGCTCGCTCTATCCGAATTTGCTGTATGCCCGGCACACGCCGGCCCAACTGGCCCAGGGCGTCCACTCCACCGCCATGGAGCAGATTGTGGATGAACCCAATATCTACAGCGGTGGCGCGGCCCAGCAGCAAGCGAGCATGGGCAACTACTGCAAGTTGGTTCTGGATGGTCAGGACAATCCGATGATCTTTTATGTGGGCACCCCCAGCGGCGCTCAGGGCGGAGATAGCCGAACTTCGTTGCGCATGGCTCGGCTGGAGGCCAACGTCTGGACTCCGGAGATTGTCGAAGTATTGGACGATTGGAGCGTGGCCAGCCTCAGCGCGGATGTGGATTCCCAGGGGACGCCCGGAGTGGCCTATTTCATGAAGGAGAATCCGGACGACAGCGACCATCCCAATCATCTGCGCTATGCCCAGCGGGCGTCCGATGGCACCTGGAATAGTGCCGTCGTGGACAACAGCTCCAATTGCGGCGATTTCTGCAGCCTGGCCTTCGATGGGCAAAACCGGCCGGCGGTGGCCTACTACGATATCCATGCCAACGCGGGCAGCTATCGCCAAAATCAGAATCTGCGTTTCGCGCGCAATGAGGGCGGCCAATGGCGCACCGAAACCGTGGCCACCGCTGGAGATATCGGGCAGTACAACACGCTCTGGTTTGGCGCCGATGGCACGGCGTATATTTGTACGTATGAGTTCAATGCCCAACAGATCGTTATTTTCCGCAAACGTTCAGTGTAAGTTCATTGGCTGTTCCACATAGATAACCATAAACGGGAAGAGGATGGTGAGGTGCAACATGAGACCATGGCATGCATTGATGGGAGTTGTTTTTCTGGTCGCCATACTGGCGATCGTTCCGCAATTGTCACGCGCCGCTGATTCAAATGCGATCTGGGATGAGTGCCTGGAGGTCGAGTGCGGCGCGCCGCCTTCCGGAGGCATCGGCGGCGGCGGCGGTGGCGGCGGTCCCGTGATTATCGCCTATGAGATCGGACCCTATTTCTACCTGCAGGATGATAAAGATCACGACGGCGCCCATGATATCTACGACAACTGCGTCGGAACCCCCAATATCCAGAGCGAAGACGCGGATGGCGACGGTTGGGGCGATGCCTGCGACAACTGCCCGGCGGAGGCCAATCCCGATCAACTCAATGCCGACAATCCCGACAACGAGCCCGAGGGTGATCCGCAGGGCGATGTGTGCGACGCGGATGACGACAATGACGAGGTCCTGGATGGCGCCGATAACTGCCAGTTTGCCCAGAACCCCGAGCAGCAGGATACGGATGGCGACGGCCAGGGGGATGCGTGTGACGATGATGACGACAACGACGCCATTCCCGACGACCGGGACAACTGCGACACGGTCTACAATCCCGATCAGGCCAACGCCAACGGCTATGTCGATGACGAAGTCGGCGATGCGTGCGACAACGACCTGGACGGCGACGGCTTTCCCAATCCCGGTACGGCCAACGCCAATGCGCCTATTGATCTATGTCCCGTGATCTACTGTCTGACCAATGGTGACATGGATGGTGACGGCATCGGCGATGCGTGCGACAACTGCCCCAATACTTCCAACCCGAATCAGGCCGACCATAATCACAATGGCCGAGGAGATGACTGCGATGCGTAGGGCATGGATAATTACGGCGCTTGTGTTGCTGTTCCTGGGCACCATATGTGCGTGCGATAACAGTCCCAAGCTCGAAAACGCCACCGCGCGGGAACCAGCGACCTTGCAAGGATCTTTCTATACCGAGAGTCCGGATGAGCTCATTTTCCCGGTTAAAGTGCTTTTCGCCCTGGATTGCTCGGGCAGCATGGGGGCCGCCGGTGTCGGCTCCGATCCCGACAATTTGCGGTTGGCCGCGGCACGCGAGTTTATCGAGCGTTATAACGGATACCCCAATATTTCTTTCGAAGTAATGCTCTGGAACCAGAGCGTCTTTCGGACGACTTACGTGGACGGCAATCCGGGCTTCACCAAGGACAGCGGCGATATCGAGGCGGTTCTGGGCAATGTTCAGAATACCGGAACCACGGACTATGTGGGCACCATCGAGTCGATCTACCGGGACATCCAGCGGGACATCACCAACACGGACAACCACGACAGCCTGGTGCGCACCAAGTACGTGGTCGTCTTCTTCAGTGATGGGTTGGACAATGTGCCGCCGGTGGCCACCGAACCCCGGGTCCATGACATCATGAACCGTATGCAGGAGTTGTGGGACATGGTCGAGGATGCGGGGGTGGGCAGCTTCAGCTTCAACACCTTCCTCTTGCCCGGCATCGAGATGAGCCAGGAGGACCGTGGAGATTGCGAGGATTTGCTTGGCGGTATGGCCGAGATCGGCCATGGTCGCTTCGAGACCTTTCAAAACGCCGCGGCCATCAATTTCCTCAATTACGTCGATCTGCGCATGACCGCCGAATATCAGGTCAAGTTCATGGTGGCCTACAACTTCAATGTGGTCCCAGGCACGGATACCCTGCTGCCTGACAGCGACGGCGACGGTCTGGCCGACCAGGTCGAGCTTCATCCCGCCAGCCCCAATTGGCCGCCCACCGATCCCACTAGAGCCGATACCGACGGCGACGGATTGAGTGATCTCTTCGAACTCAGGGAGAACAACAACGACAGCAATTTCGATCCTACCGTGCACGGCGGCAACTGCACGCAGTATCTGCTGCCCAACGGTGTTTATGCGGACACGGACTATGATGGTCTCAACGATTGCGAGGAATTTCTGCTGACCCTCAATCAGTTCCATCCGGATACCGATGCCGACGGCATTCCCGATTCGGTGGAGTATTTCACCGGCACCAATCCAAGATATGCTCAGACTACCCAGGATATGGACTACGATGGCTCTGTGGATTGGATCGAGACACAGCGCCATACCAATGTGGGAGTCAACGACCCCAAGGTGCGCGAGCGCTTTTCCTATGCCTACCGCGTAGCAGACCAGGGGATCGAACCCCAATTGACCTCCGAAGGGACCCTGACCAATGTCCGGCGATACGATTTCAACATTTCCAACATTGCCATCATGCGTACCTCCGGCAGTTACGTGAGCAGTCAGAGATCCTTGGCGAACGGTGACAACGTGGTGCGGCTCTTTATCGCCCAGGTGCCCGAGGATATGCCGGATCAACCGCCGGTTTTCCGGGTCGCCGATGTCTTAATCAATGCCAGCAACGGACCACGCAGGATCGTACTATACCCCGCGGATTTCCAACTGCTGGAATAAGAATAATAGAGGAGAAAAGGTGAACGCGATGAAAAAGTTTTTATTCTTCGGTATAGTCCTGCTAGTATCCGGGCTGCTGGCTTGCGGTGGCGGATCGAGCGAATCCAGTGATGACTCCTCATCCTCCATGCGCGAACTTCAGCTGGATGAAACGGTCACCGACTCTATTGCCGAAGTCGGTGAGGTGGATTGGTATCACTACAACGCCGTGGAGGCCAATCGTACCCTGACGGTTTCTTGCGATGGCACCCAGGGGCACGCCATGGTCGATTTCATGCTGACGGTCTATGAACGCAATGCCGCCGGCGAGATGGTGCCGATCTTCGGTAAAAGCTGGCCGGAAAATTCCGCGCAAGCCGCCGATATCGACATCAAAGTTCACATCGACCAGCCCAGACATCTCTACTTCGCGGTGCGCGATTTTAAAGACGACAAGGCTTCCGAGGGGCTTCCCTACCGGATCAGGGTTGGTTACTCCAGCGTACCCATCGACAACGAGACCTTTGCCCAGGCCGTGGATCTGACCGTCGGCGCCGGCCAGTGCCAGAGAGACACCATCGCCCAGGTCAACGAGGTCAATTGCTATCGCTTCCAGGTGGGGGCCGATGGCGTCTACAACGTCGTCGCCCAATACACCAACACCGGCGTGCCGGTCAATTTGGGCCTCGAGCTCTATGACGAGGTGGGCCAATTGATCCACCAATTCAATGGCGCGGCCCCCCCGGACCGCCGCTATATGTTGATGGTCCATCTCACCCCGGGGATCTACTACCTCACGGTGGAGGATCAGGGCCGCAACGATACCAGCGCTTTCGATTACACCCTTTGCGTCGATGCCGCGGCCAATGTGGCCGAAGTGGCCGCTAACGACGACATGGCAACGGCCGACAGCGAAACCGCGGGCGTGGATGGCTATGAATTGGACGGATCGCTGGAGTACATCCAGGATCAGGATTGGTATCAAATCGCGATACCGGCCGCGGCCGGCACCACTTCTCAGAACGTGAAGATCACCTTTCACACCGGTTTCAATCCAGTGCCGGAGAGCCTGCAACGCTCCACCAACCCCGACGGATATTTGATCTCCGTGATCGATGCGAACGGCACCGTCTTGCATGCCTACGAGCATCCCATCGCCGTCACGACCCTGCCGTACAATGTCCAGATCGGCGCCAATCCCGCAGGCGGCGCGCACTATGTGGTGGTGCAGCCCATGGTGAAACAGCAGATGCTGGTGGCCATGCCCTACCTGCTGCAAGTGGAGGTCGTGGCGGTCAACGATGTCGGTGAAAACCCAGACGGCACTGAAAGCATCACCGCGCTCGATCCGCCGTCGGACAGCGTTGACGGCAAGATCTACAAACTCGGTGACGTCGACAACTACACGATGGCCGTCGATACAACCACCGCACCGAAAATTGTCGAAGTGTTCTTCGATGCCGCCGCTGCGTCCGAAGTGGATTATACGGTGCATGTCAGCGCAGGCGGCCATCAGTACACGCTCAGAGACATTAATGGCACTGATGCCGGCGCGGCCAACACCACATTGGGGATACCCGCCATCGCCGCCGGCGCCCATATGAAGTCCAGCTTCTTCGTAGCGTCCGGCACCGAGGTGCGCTTGACCGTGTGCGACGACCAGAACAATGACGGCAGCGATGTGGACTACACCATGCAAGTCCGTGTGCGCGATGTTTTCTCCGGCGATATCGGATCGGTGCCGAGCTCAACGGGCAGCACGGTCTATTTCAGTGAAGCCGCGGAGCAGGCCGCCAACGCGACCAATACCAACGAAGTCACGGTCGTCGAATCCAACATCTACAATACTCTCCCATCCACCTTCATGGCCAACACTGCCCTGCTCAGGGTGGGTGCTCTCGATGGCCAGTTCCAGTGGAAATCCCCCTGGATCGCCGGTTTCGTGGACTATGACGGTGACCGCGATCTCTTCGAGCTGAGTTTTGACGGCATCACCAAGCCGGAAGCGTGGTATTTCGATATACAGATTCAGTTGTATGCCGCCAACAGCCCGGTGGAGTATTCGTGGGTGCTGTTCCGCGACCGTGAAACCGTCAACAACGTTCTGCTGGAGCGCACTTTCTGGGATGACTCGGCCCAGGGCGGTGCGGTGTACTCATACCAATACAACAATGACGGCGAAGGGATCGTCGCCGGCTGGGCCGACCAGGATCCAGGACCACAGGTAGTCAACCGAATTGTGCCTTCCGGTACTGATGGGTTGTTCTGGATCGGTAACGTGTGGGGCGCCAGCAAATTCTACCTGAGCCTTCAGGATTTCAACCGCACCGTGGTCGATTACACCACGACCACCACCAACGAGCAGACCATCCGCGTGCCCAATCCAGCCAATCAGGTACCGGACAATGACTGGGGCGACCTGAACAGCCAGCCGGCGGCGGCGCCTTACTACTTCCAGGTGACCGTCACCATGCACAGCGGGGTTTCCGATCCGTATGCCCAGTAACCCCAAATAAAGAAGCAGCAAGCTTCATCAGCTCATCAAAAACAGAAAACCCGGCTCCCTGAAAAAGGGGCCGGGTTTTTTAACTGCGGTGGTTCAAGCCCGCAGTGTGTTCTGCTATTGTAAGGGCAGACGGGGGACGGGGCAGACGGGGGACGTCCATTAATATATAAATTGACACGCCCCATCAACGATGGTAACGAGATGTCCCATGCCACGTAGAGCCAGAGTCGATGCCCCTGGGGCTTTGCATCATGTGATCATTCGCGGAATAGAGCGCAGGGCCATATTTAAGGGCGACGCCGACCGCGACGAGTTCATAGACCGATTGGGAAACAACCTGGTTGCGTCTTGCACGCCATGCTATGCCTGGGCCTTGATGCCCAACCATGTCCACCTTTTGCTGCGTACCGGCAATGTGCCCTTGGCGACGTTGATGCGACGGCTGCTCACCGGCTACGCCATGGCCTTTAACCGACGCCACGGCCGCCACGGCCAGCTTTTTCAGAACCGGTATAAATCTATCCTCTGCCAGGAAGAGACCTATTTGCTGGAACTCACGCGCTACATTCATCTGAATCCTTTACGGGCGCGGCTGGTGCCGGATATTGAGGGCTTGGATCGGTACCCTTACGCCGGTCATGCGGTATTGATGGGCCATCGAACCGTGGTGTGGCAGGATTGCGAAATAATTCTTGGCCTGTTTGACAAACGCTTTTCCACGGCGCGCAAACGCTATCATGATTTTGTGAACAAAGCCGTTGACGCCGGGCGCCGGCCCGAGTTGGTCGGAGGTGGGTTGGTCCGAAGCCTGGGGGGCTGGAAGGCTGCCAAGTCCGCTACCGTGGGCACCCAGCGGATGAAGGGCGATGAGCGCATTTTGGGGGATAGTCAATTTGTGCTCGATGTGCTTGCCCAGACAGAAGAGCATTTTGCGCGGAGCCAGCGCCTGACCGCCAAGGGTATTGATCTTGGCAAGTTGACCCGATATGTTGCTGATTTGTTCGATCTGGCTCCCGACCAGTTGGTTGCGGCCGGGCGTTATCCTAAGGTGGTCCAGGCCCGCAGTGTGTTGTGCTATTGGGCCGTGCGCGAACTGGGGCTGACCGCCACCAGCCTTGCCAGGCAAATGGGCCTGACCCAGCCGGCAGTGACGATCTCTGTAAAGCGCGGGGAGAAGATCGTTAAAGAAATGGGATTGGAACTGGAGCCGCTGCTGAAGTAATTTATATATTTATGGACGTCCCCTCTGGGATGCTACCGCACCAAACCGCACGCCTTCATCAGTTCAAAACAGATGGCCGCCACGATGGCCGCTGCCGGGATCGTCAGGACCCAGGCGATGATCATGTTGCCCGCGATGCCCCAGCGTACGGCGGACAAGCGCTTGGAGCTGCCCACGCCCAGCACCGAGGTGGAGATGGTGTGGGTGGTGCTGATGGGTGCGCCAACAAATGAAGCGCCCATGATCACCGTGGCGGCCGCGGTTTCGGCGGCAAAACCGTGCACTGCTTCGAGCTTGAAGATTTTGTGACCCATGGTCTTGACGATATTCCAGCCGCCCATGGCGGTACCAAGCGCCATGGCCAGGGCACAGGAGATCTTGACCCAGATGGGAACGGTCATATCGGGAATGTGATGCCCCACGAAGAGCGCCAGGGTGATGATTCCCATGGTCTTTTGAGCGTCATTCGTGCCATGGCTGGTGGCCATGAAGGCCGAGGAGACTATCTGCATCCGCCGGAACGCGGTGTTCACCCGCTTGGGGTGCGCCTTTACAAAGATCCAGGAGAGGGCCAGCATCAGCAGGTAACCGGCCAGAAAGCCGGCCAGCGGTGAGACTACCAAGGGGATCAGAATTTTTTCGGTGATGGAAATGTAGTTCAACGCCGAAAAGCCGCGATAAGCCAGGGCCGACCCCATTAGGCCGCCAATCAGGGCGTGGGAAGAGGAAGAAGGTAACCCCAGGTACCATGTCAGCAGATTCCACAGAATGGCGCCCAACAGCGCCGCCATCGTAAGCGCCTGGCACCCTTTGACAATGTCGGTGTTGACGATGCCGCTGCCGATGGTGTGGGCCACCTTGATGCCGATGAAGGCCCCGACTAGGTTCAAAACAGCCGCCATGAGCACCGCGGTCTTAGGTGATAACACCTTTGTGGAGACAACCGTGGCGATGGCATTGGCCGAATCGTGGGCCCCATTGGTAAAGTCGAATGCCAGGGCCACAACCACGACCACCCAAAGAAAAATCTGCGATTCAGGCATTTTTCAACACGATCCCTTCGATGGCCTTGGCCAGACCCCAGGCGCGGTAGATCGCCTTGTCGATGCGGTCGTACACATGGGTCCATTTCAAGACTTCCAGGATGGCGGCATTGTCCGGGTCCGGATTGTCGTACAGTTCGGCCAGGCCGCTTATCAGAAGCATCTCGCATTCGTTCTTCAGGTCTTTGACCTGCTTGACACTGGGGTTGACATCTTTCTTGCCACCGAGCTGGGCCAGCATCGAGCCAATTTCCGTGACCATGATTTTGAGGTTGGAGATCATGCGCTTTGCCGGGAAGCGGATCTGTGCGAATTCATAAACGCCGATGCGCGAGGTGATCGATTGAATATGATTCAGGATCGTCTCCTGGGCCACATTGATATCGTGGATATCTTCGCGGTCGATGGGAGTGATGAAGGTGGCCGATAGCTGATGGGAGATGGTGCGATTGAGGGCATCTCCTTCGGACTCCAGCCGGTTGATCACGTGACAGCTGTCCTCGCAATCGGCGGTTCCGTGCACAATGGCACTGAGCGTTGTGGCCGCCTCCACGATAATACGGTTTTGCTCACGAAAAGATTCGAAAAATTTCGATGACTTGGGAAATAGACTAAAGGACATGCGCCCCCTCTCTTTCAATGACCGTTCCCTGCGTCGTTCACCGCGCCGTCCTCCGGGTTTGCGGCCGGCGTTCTTTACCATCTATCGATCACGATCGCAGGGGGCTGTCGGGCATAATCAGATAGCCGGCCCTGTTTAGCACAAATGTCAAAAAACACAAGGATCGACCGGCAGGCAATTAAGGGTGATTGGACCGATTTGGCGCTTTTGAATTATATCAGGCGTGGAAGCCGTCCATTTCTGAGCAGGTCGCGCAGAGCGCTGATCTGCGGCGGGGAGACGTCGATGCCGGCCTGTTGAAGCAGGTGGCGCAGGCTCGCGCGGCCCGAGTGGCTGCCCATGCCAAAGCGGCGCTGGTCGCGGCCGATGCTTTGGGGGGCGAAAGGTTCGTAGGTTTGCGGGTCGAGGAGCATGGCCTGGCAGTGGATGCCCGATTCATGGGTAAAAACCATATCGCCCACAATCGGTCGATCCGGCGGAATCGGCCGACCGCTGGCCAGGGCCACTTTTTGGCAGAGCCCAAGCAGGCCGCGGCTGTCGATGGCGCAGGCCAGGCGCGGGTGGAAATCTAGGAGCATGACCATTTGCTCCAGGGCCGCGTTGCCGGCGCGTTCGCCCAGGCCGTTGACCGTGACGCTGAGCGCCTCGGCGCCGGCTTCGGCGGCGGCCAGGGCATTGGCCGCGGCCAACCCCAGGTCGTTGTGGCCGTGGAACTCGATGGGCAGGGTGGGTGCCGTTGCTTTGCACAAGGCCACGAGCGTAGCGATGGTGTCGGGCCGGCTAATGCCCACCGTATCGGCGAGGCGCAGGCGGTGGACCCCCAGAGCGTGCTCTTCGCGGACAAAGATCGCCAGCCAGGTGCGATCGGCGCGCGTGGAATCCTGGGCGCCCACGCTGACGCGCGCAAAACGGTCCAGGGCCAAAGGAATCAGGGAGTGCAGACGATCGAGCACCCAGGCGCGCTCCTTGCCCAGGGCCGCAAGCTGAAGGTCGGACACGGGCAGGCTGATATGGACGCCGTCCACGCCGCTGCGTTCGGCCGCCGCCAAATCGTCCAACCGG
>JBAQGR010000355.1:0-2976 GCA_049287895.1 Desulfatitalea sp. | reverse complement strand
GACCGAGGTTGAGAAAGTTTTCGATCAGGCGAAAGCCATGCTCGCTGAGAAAACTCTCCGGGTGAAACTGAACGCCGCACAGGGGAAAACGCTGGTGCTGCAATCCCATGATGGTGCCGTCGTCCGTACGGGCCGTGACCGTCAGTTCGTGACGCAAGGCTTCGGCTGCCGGGGCCACGGCCAGGCTGTGGTAGCGGGCGGCAGAAAAGGGGGAGGGCAGACCGGCAAAGAGCCCCCGGCCATCGTGGTGCACCGGGCTGGTGCGGCCGTGCAGGGGCCGGGGCGAGCCCACCGTGCGCCCGCCGAACACCTCGTTGAGGCACTGCATGCCCAGGCAGACGCCCAGAATCGGCACCTGCCGATACCACTGCCGGATCAACGCCAGGGAGATGCCGGCATGGGCCGGGTCCTTGGGGCCCGGACTGATCAAAAGGTAGTCCGGCCGCAACGCCGCCACCTGGTCCAACCCGATGCGATCGCCGCGGAACACGCGCACCGTCAGGGGATATTGACGGAACATCTGCACCAGGTTGAAGGTGAACGAGTCGTAGTTGTCGATGACCAATAAGTTATACACGCCGCCTCCAAATAGAAAAGCCACCCAAACATGAGTCTGGGTGGCTGGGCCTGTTGCATAACTCACTGCGATCAGGCCTGGGACGGCCTGGGTGGAGCTTCTGTTTGGGGCATTGATAAGCCAAACCCGGCCTGCGCGTCAACAAGATTCAGCGGATGGGGCCGTGGTGGTGATATATGGATTTTGGCGGGCAACTGTGTTAGTGCTGCACGCCATTCCATCCACCCCAACCAAAGGATGACACCGCCACCATGCCGCCCGCGCCCGCCGAACGCCGACTGATCGTGTTTGGCCGCTATCCGGTGCCGGGAGTGGTCAAGACCCGCTTGATTCCGGCCCTGGGGGCCCTGGGGGCCGCCGACTTGCAGCGGCGTCTGACCGAACAGACCGTTGCCACCCTGAGGCGCAGTGACGCGGCCCCGCTGGCGTTCGCCTTTACCGGGGGCACCCGGGACCAGGTGAAGCGCTGGCTGGGGCGGTTCAAGATCCAGGCCTGCCCCCAGCCCGAAGGGGATCTGGGCCGGCGCATGCAACGGGTTCTGGGCCAGGCCCTGGCCCAGGGGGCGCGCCGGGTGGTTCTGGTGGGCACCGATGTACCTGGTCTGACCCCGACCCATGCGGCTATGGCTTTCGAGGCCCTGGCCACCCACGACCTGGTATTGGGTCCCAGCACGGATGGCGGTTACTGGCTGGTGGGCTGCCGGCGACCGGTGGAGATCTTCAGCGGCATCGCCTGGGGCAGCCCCAACGTGCTGGCCCAAACCCTGGCCGCGGCCCAGCGCAATGGGATTTCCACGGCCATGTTGCCCGAGCTGACCGATATCGATACCGAGGCCGATCTGAGGGCATGGCAACCCTTGGAACAGTGGCGGCGGCCCTACCTCTCGGTGGTGGTTCCCACCTTGAACGAGGCGCCCGGAATAGCGGAGACCGTTTCACGGCTCCGGGCGCGAGACATGGAGACCATCGTGGTCGACGGCGGCAGCGGTGACGGCACGACGGCGCTGGCCCGCCAGGCCGGGGCCCGTGTCGTGGATGCGCCTCGCGGCCGGGCCTCGCAGCAGAATGCGGGGGCCCGACACGCCACAGGCCGCGTCCTGCTTTTTTTGCATGCCGATACGCGCCTGCCGCAAGATTTCGGCCGCCAGCTGTTCGAACTGCTCATGGACCCCGCGGTGTCCCTGGGCGCCTTCCGGTTCGCCACCGATTGGGACCATCGGGCCATGCGTTGGATCGAGCGGGCCGCCAATTGGCGCGCCACCCTGCTGGCAATGCCTTACGGCGACCAGGCCTTTTTCATGCGCCGGGGGATGTTCGACAGGGTGGGCGGTTTTCCGGAGGTGGCCATTGCCGAGGATTTGCTGTTGGTGCGCCGGATGGCTCGTTTGGGCCGCATCGCCATTGCCCCGGGCGCGGCCATCACCTCGAGCCGCCGTTGGCGCGCCCAGGGGATCTGGCGCACGACCCTGATCAACTATCTGATCGCCGGCGGCTGCCTATTGGGTGTGGATGCGAACCGCCTGGCGCCGCTCTACAAAAGGAATCGTTTTAAGTGAAGAATAAACCATCGACGTTCATCACCGCCGTGGTGGCCAATGCGGCCGGCGAGATATTCGATCTGGCCGGATATGCGGCCGTGGGCGCCGACGGCCCCCTGCAAGTGCCGTTGGATGCGGCCCAAACCCAAAACCTGCCCCATGGCAGCGAATTGATGTTCCTGCCCGACCGGGTGCCGGTACTGTATGACGTGGGCGCCGATCGCATCCGTGCCTTGCCGGAGAACCCCTATGCGCCGGGAGAGGCCATCTTTCCCGTGGCGGCCTTCAATTCGCCGGGATACATGCTCACCCACACCTGCGCCTACGAAGAGCGGCCCCAGGCCGGCTATCTGCCGCTTTTCTCTTATGGCGCTGTGGGCTGGCATCGGGGCAAATTCCGCTCGGCCGTCCTTCTGGTGGATGCCGAGCCGCGCCAGGACCTGCGCCAGATGCCGTTGGCCAAGATCCAGGCCGGCGTGCGCCGGCTGCGGCGGCAACTGCCCGGCAATCGGTTGCGCGCCCACCTGGAAAAGTGTGCCCTTTCCTATGGTTGCCCGGCCGGCAAGAATTTTTTCCTGGGCCGCTACGAGGCCCCCCTGCCGGCTTCTTCGGCCTGCAACGCCCGTTGCCTGGGATGCATCTCGCTGCAAAGCGACGGCAGCATGCCCAGTAGCCAGGAGCGTATCGCTTTTACGCCCACTCCCGAGGAGATCGCCGGGGTGGCTCTGGCCCATATCGGGCGGGTCCAACACGCGGTGGTCAGTTTCGGCCAGGGGTGCGAAGGGGACCCCTTGATGGCGGCCGATACCATCCGAACCGCCATCCGGATGATCCGGGCCCAAACCGACCAAGGCACCATCA
>JBAQGR010000354.1:0-6829 GCA_049287895.1 Desulfatitalea sp. | reverse complement strand
ACCCAGGAGGGCAATGAACTCGGCCGGATGACGCACGCTTTCGGCGTGATCGACGCACGCCTGGCGCAGGTTCAGGAGCAACTCAGGCGCGGGGCTGAGGAGATGACGGTCTTAAAAGGGCTCTCCGATCTGTGCTATGTGACCGCCGATCCGGATGAAATTCTCCATGTGGCCCTGGAGCGCGCCTTGGCGCTGACCGGATCGGACGTGGGGTCGATCATGCTGCTCGAGGGACCGGAGAACACCCGTTTCGAGGTGCGCGCGGCTATCGGCCTGGACCAGTGGGTCAAGACCCATACCTATGTGGGCTTCGAGAGCAGTATCGCCAAGTATGCTGTTCTGAACAAGGCCGCCATGGTGGTGGACGATGTGGAAAAAGATACGCGCTTCGGGCGCGCCAACCGGCCCCATTACGGCACCAAGGCCTTTGTCTGTCTGCCCATCAAGACCAGCCGCGCCATCATCGGCGTGCTCACCATTTCGCGCAAGGCGAACGATCAGCCCTACAGCCCCGATGTGGTCCGCGTGCTGGAACCGCTGCTGAGCAACGCCGCCTTCACTTACGAGAACCTTTTGCTCATGGCCGAAGGCGGTCGCAAGGAGCGCTACCTGCAGGCCGGCGCCGCCATTCTGGAGATCATCCATTCCAGTCTGCGCGGTGGCGAAATGGTGCGTGCCTGCCTGAACGAGATGCGCGCCATCGTTTCGTTCGACGCGGCTTTCATTCTGCTGCGCGACGCCAAACGGTCCGACGAACTGATCGTCCATGAGTCGGTGGCGGTCGTTCCGACGCGGATGACCCAAGGCGACCGCTTTTTTATCGCCGAAGGCAGCCTGATGGACAAGCTGATGCGGCAGCACACCGCTGTGGTGACGACGGATACCCGGCTCTTGGCCGAAGAGCATCAAATGGAGTCGATGGGCGATCCGGAACCGCGCCCGGTCTATCTCGCGGCGCTCAAGTCAGAGGGCGGCCTCGACGGTGTGCTGGCCCTGGTGATGCCTGGGGACGCTCCGGCCCAGTCCCAGCCGTTTGTCGCCTGGGCCGCCCGCTGCCTCTCCCTGGCCATCGAACACAACCAGCTGCACGATGCCGTGGCCAAGCGCAATCGCGAACTGGATTCCATCCGGCAGATCGGCAGCGCCCTGGCTTCCTCCACCTTCGATATCCGCCAGGTGCTCAACTACACCATGGAGATGATCCGTCTGATCATGAGCGTGGAGGCCGGGGTGCTCTACCTGGTCAAAGAGGGCGAACTGGAGTTCGCCGTATCGTTCAACATCTCCCCCGAACAGCGCAAGCCGATCCAGCTCAAATTGGGCCAGGGTATTCCCGGTTATGTGGCCGCACGGGGGGAATCGCTGCTGGTCAACGAAAACCAGCCATCTTCCGTTTTCATGCCGCAAGTCGATGCCGACAAGAATTTCGCCGTAAAATCAGCGTTATGTGTGCCCATGGTCTCCCAGGGGCGCGTGATCGGCGTCATCGAGGTACTCAATAAAAACGTCGGCGACTTCGACCCCAACGACCGGGACCTGCTGCAATCCATCGCCGCATCGGTGAGCATCGCCGTGGAGAACGCCCATCTGTACAAAGCGACAGTCACCATGGCCGAAAACGAGCGCGGCATCCGGCGCATGTTTCAGAAATTCGTTCCCAAAGAGGTGCTGGAAAAGATATTGCGCGGCACCGACACAGGCATCGAACTCACCGAAGAACTCAAGACCTTGACCTTGCTCAACATCGATATCCGCGGCTTTTCGGGGCTGGTCAAAGCCCTGGGGCCCCAAAAGACTGTGGCGCTGCTCAACGCCTTCTTCTCGATCATGGGCGGCATTGTCTTCAAACACCACGGCATCGTGGACAAATACCTGGGCGACGGCTTTCTGGCGATCTTCGGCGCGCCCGTCTCCAGCCTTGCCGATGCGGACAATGCGCTGGATGCGGCCCTCGCAATGCAGACCGGTCTGGAGACGATCAATGCCGGCTTGGCCAAGGAGATGGGGGTGGCGCTCAAGATCGGCATCAGTGTGCATACGGGCGAAGTGGTGGTGGGTAACATCGGCTTCGACATGAAGATGGACTATACGGTCATCGGCGATCCGGTCAATGATGTCTTCCGGTTGCAGGATATGGTCAGTCCCTACCCCGACTCCATTTTCTTCTCCATCAACACCTTGCGGGCCACGCGCAAGGCGTTCAACTATCTGGCCCTCGACGCACGGCTCGGCGAACTGGACATCTACGAACTGACCGGCCGCGCTCACTAGCAAACGTGCGCCGCGATCCTTCCGCCGGAAGAAAAAAACCCCATGACAAATGCGGGCGATGTCGCTATTTTGTGATTCGGGCCGCAATCGAAAACTTGATGAACTCGCAAGAAGTCCGATTGCCGCTCGATGCGTCATTCCCGCGAAGGCGGGAATCCATTCATTTCGATTGGCTCTGGACTCCCGCCTTCGCGGGAGTGACGGCTCTTGGACTTATTACGACTTCGCCAAGCTTTCATCTTATAACTTTTTCAGTGGAGCCTTTGCATGGATTTTTCATTGCTGCAACAGTTGGTGGAAACCCCGGGCGTGAGCGGCCGCGAAGAGCAGGTGCGTGCGCGGGTCAGCGAACAGATGACCGCCCTGGGCGCCCAAACAAACACGGATGCCATGGGCAGCCTCATCGGCCACATCCCCGGCAAGGGAGCACGGGTGGCGCTGATCGCCCATATGGACGAGATCGGTTTTCTGGTCAGTAAAATCGAGCCGCCGGGATTCATCCGGGTCATGGCCGTAGGCGGGATCGATCCCCGGGTTTTCGGCGCCCAGAAAGTGATGGTGCATGGCCGCCGGGATCTGCCCGGTATGGTGGGCAGCACGCCGCCCCATCTGCTGAAGAAAGGCAACGGTCAGGAAAGCAAGGAGGCGCTGCCCATCGAGGAGAGCTTCATCGATCTGGGCCTTCCGGCCGAGGAGGTCGCGGCCCTGGTCCGGGTGGGCGACCCGGTCACCTTTGCCACTCCCTGTTGGCAGAACGACCACGCCTTTTTCGCCAAAGCCCTCGACGACCGGGTGGGGCTGTGGGTCATGCTCACCGCCGCGCGGCAGGCTGCAAAGATCGACGCCGATCTATTCCTCATCGCCTCGACCCAGGAGGAGTATGGCTTGCGCGGCGCGGGACCGGCCATCTTTGCTACACGCCCGCAAATCGCCCTGGCCCTGGAAGGCACCGTGGCCTCGGATACGCCGGGACTGAAACTGCCGCCCAACACCCTGCCCACAGTCCAGGGCAAAGGGCCTGAAATCCGGTTGACGGACCGCGGCATGATCGCCGACCGACCGTTGGCCGATTTTATCATCGGACTGGCCGAGCGCGCCCAGATCCCCCACCAGGTGATCGTCAAAAACACCGGTTCCACGGACGCGGCCGCGGGCCAGATTGCGGGCAGCGGCGTGAAGGTGGGGACCCTGTCGGTGCCCACGCGCTACATTCATGCGCCGGTGGGCATGGTGCGCAAAACGGACCTGGCCCATACTATCGACCTGGTGACGGCCTTCCTGGCGCATGCTTCGGAAATGGTTTTATAGACCCGCCAGATAGGCCGGACCGCCCAGCAGCCGCACTTGCTCCTGGATATCGGCGGCCCGCTGCCAGACATAGGACGAGGGCGGGCGGACTTTATACTTCTTCGGATTAGGCAGTACGGCGGCCAGCAGGGCGGCCTGATAGGCGTTGAGCCGCGAAGGCGGTTTGCCGAAATAGTGCTGGCTGGCGGCGGCCACGCCGAAGGTGTTGGGGCCGAACTGAGCAATGTTCAGGTAGACCTCCAGGATGCGCCGCTTGGGCCAGCACTGCTCGATGGCTACGGTCAGCCCGGCCTCCAGCCCCTTGCGGACCCAACTGCGGCCCGACCAGAGAAAAAGATTCTTGGCCACCTGCTGGGAGATGGTGCTGGCGCCACGCGGCCGGTTGCGCCGGCGGTTTTGCTTCATGGCATCGGAAATTGCCTCGAAATCGAACCCATAGTGGTCGGGGAAGCGCTGATCCTCGGCCGCCACCACGGAGATGGGCATTGACGGTGCTATCTTGGAGAGCGGCACCCAATCGTACTCGATGCTATTGCCCCGCAGCATCTGCCCGAGCATGAAGGCGCTGGTGGGCACCGGTACCCAGCGCAGCAGCACGACCACGAACAGCAGGGCGGCGACAACGCCCATCAGCCCGATACCCCCCACTTTGGCCGCGCTGACGATCCGGTGGGAAGACCTTGCAGGCTTCGATGGTTTGTCTTCAAAATAGTCGGACCAGAACAGTTTGCTTCGAAACATCGTCTTTCCATCGTTCCATGAGGATGTTACCCTTGCCATCATGTGCGGAGGGCCACCTGGTGTTTTGGGGGCGGATTGTAGGAAGAACGGAATCGGTTTGTCAACAGCCTGCTAAATGCATGGGTCGGCCGAGTCCGACCATAAGGGAGGAAGGTATGGAACGCAAGCGATGGTGGGGGATGGTAATTGTGAGCATACTTGCGATCGCCACAGGGTTGCTTGGTGGGGGATGTGCCAAAAAAGAACTGTCATCCTCAGGACCCATCCGGTACCAACAGGTGGAAATCCCGGGGTATCAAAAGCAAGAGTATGAAAATCTATTGAGCCACAGCGATGAGGATGTCCGCTGCAATGCGATATGCAATTTGATCCCCCATGCCGGTGAGTATGGAAGGATTTTATCGAAAAGCCAACCAGGCGAATCCGCCCGGCCCAACCCTCCACCCAACCCTCCAATCGATGACGCCACCCTGAAAACGGCCCAGCGCGTCTATGACCAGATAAAAGAACAAGTCAGCGGTTCCAGCGAGACCTGCAAGGCCGTTGCCTTGATTTTTCTTTCCGAGTTTGCATCGAACTATTCTGAAAAGAAAGAGATCGCCGATCTTGTGCTGGCTGTTGAAACCAAGGACGCCCGCATTCAGTATGAGCAGCTCAATGTGATGGACACGCTATCCAAGTGCCCATACTACTTTGATCCAGCGTTGCTGAAGCCCTTTTTAGAGAGCCCCGCTTGGATCGTTCGCTCCAAGACCTATGGCCTGTTGGATGGTGTGGCCTGCGATGCTTTGCACCCGATATTGATCCAGGCATACGACAAAAGCACTTTGGAATCCGATAAGATCCAGATCGTCCATGCCTTCCGAAACGACTATGGCCGCGAGGTGTTCGATCTGCTCCGACGCGAAATCAACGAGAACCGAAACGAAAGAATAAAGCGCGAATGGGCCGCCATCCTGAAAAGGAATTGCGACGAAGCAGCCGTTTTCCAGTGGATCATGAACCAGAACACCGCCATCGATGTGGCCACCATGAAAAGTATTGCCGACAGCTACCTATATGAGCTGAATAATCCCCAAGGGCAACGCTTTTTCAAAGAGATCCTCGTTTCCCATCAAACCAGATGGATCGATGCCATCGAGCCGGAACTGTTTTTCAAGAACCTGTATGCTGCCTTGCGAAATGAAGCCAAGGCGGGCGCCGTAGCCGATTTGGAGACCGTCGTGCTCAGCAGTGACCGCTTCAAGGAGGGTTGGCGGGCGCATAAGACCCGCTATACCCAGGACGACCACGAACAAGAGGCCCGAGCGAAAAAAGAAGAGCAGTTCAGCAAGACTATTCTTCCCAAATTCCATGTGCTTCTGGAGACTTTTTTGAAAGATTCGGAAAAGCTGTTCCTGGCGGAAGGCATGGACCGGCAAGAGGTCGATGAGACGACTGAATCCATCAGGGAGCTGTTGGACCTGACCAAGGAAGAGCAATAGCTTGAAAAAAGGTGCTTCCTTCCGGGAGAAGTATTATTTATTTGAGTCTGATTTGTACCTCGTACTTCTTCCCAGGCCGATTCGAGGCCGTACTCCTGTGGGGACAATGCCATCGCCCTGTGGCAGGGCCAGCACGGGGCCGTCAAAGCGCATTCGCCTGAGAATCTTCCCATAACTTTTCAAATTGCGCCACGGCTTTCGGGGTGTCCATGTGCTGGATCTCGATGGAATTTAAGACAAGGCTGGTGTCCGGCTTGACGCCTTGATCCATAACGGCGCAAAGCCGGTTGATAAGGTCCGGATCCTCGAGTTTCGTCATGATGAGCTTTTTATGGTGGGCGGTGAGCCCCCTGACAAGCACCCGGCCTTCGGTCAGATAGGAGCAAGGCCCGGCCTTGATGGCGGTCATCAGCGGCGCGGGTGCGTTTTCTTCCACCAGAACGCCGAAGAGCAAAGCGCCCGCGTGATCCTGGGTCGTGGCAACCATCTTGCCTTGGAAAAGGGGCGTATAGTCGGTGTTTGCGATCTCGATCCAGCCCCCCCAATCCGAGGTGCGGATATGCTCCATGTCCGCGCAAACAGCGCTTTTGTTGTTCCGCCGGCGCGCGACAACGATTATGGCAATGGCAATCGGAATGGCTATCTTGATCAGAAGAGAAAATGTCATGCTCAGAGCCTTTCTTATTTCTCTTTGGCCTTCTCCGCCACCAGTTGCTCGCAAATCTCCTGGTTGCGGGTATATGTATAAGATACGGAATAGGTGCCCGACCACTCTAATTCACGGCAATTGACATATCCCGCGTTTTCGACTTTGGCTTTAATTAAGCTCGATATTACAAAGGCGGATACAAACATAAAAATAAGCATTGCGAGAAAGCCATAGCCGATAGATTGGGCATGTTTTTTAATAAAATCAAAATAGAAATATTCAATTATGACAATAAAATGAATAATCGGAAGAGCTATGGCAAATATAAAAAAACCTTCCTTGCTCCAAACGGTTACCATTTCGGCCTGGTTGTGGA
>JBAQGR010000353.1:0-7752 GCA_049287895.1 Desulfatitalea sp. | reverse complement strand
TTAACGTGGAGGTAATTTTGAATTGTACGATTCCTTACAGGAGGTGCACCATGAGCGATTCATCGGTCGATAAAAATATAGAGTGCCAGCGCCGCTGTGAAGATCAATTTGCGCGTTGCACGCGGCGCATGCCCAGCGGATGCGTCGAAGATCTGCGGGTGTGCCGCGAAAGTTGCGGCTTGCCGCCGAAAATCTGATGGTTCGGCCGCGACGGATCAGCGCATGCGGGTAAAATTGCGGGGAAATGTTGGTGTTCTTGAGAAGGGCCCGGCCATACGGTCGGGCTCTTTTTTTGAGTCTATAGGAGCAGGAATTTCAGATTTTGAAGCGACCCCCTAATCGCGCGATCCGTCCGATGGGTGGTGGCGCCGTTTCAAAAACACGATGGCCAGGCCATCGCGCCGTGCGTAGGCGATCCTGCCCTTGACCACCACCACGCCCGGTCGTTTGCGGAAGGGGATGGTCAGGCGCAACTCCTGGCCGACTTTGGGATTGAAATGCACGGGAGGTTCCAGAAAGGCACCTCCTATGCTCAGGTCAAGTAAGTTTGCGCTGTAGCTGCGATCATCGTCTTCGATGTGGATGGAAAATGCGCAGGACATGCGATCGTGAAGCCTTCTTTCGCCGAACAGCATGGTGTGAGACATGGGCACCTCCCGCCGATACCAGTACAGGACCGTGGCAAGGTCATCAAGTCTATTGTCGTTTCAGAGTTGCTTGCGCCCCCGACGGCGTTGCTGGAGCTCTCCGTCGATAGAAAAAAGGAAAATCGAATAAATGCATACCCTCGAGGCGCTGGCGAGGTCAAGAGGTATTGTGTGGGCAAACGAGTCCATACCATAAGTTGGGATTGCGTGGTGGAGATCATACTCCATCTGGGGGTCAGCCCAAACAATGCGTGCGATGCGGGCCGAAGCGCGCCAACGGGCCGCAATCGGTGTCGCCAAATCGGACCGCTTGTGCCATGATGAGCGCGGATGACCGCCCCCAGCGCAAGCGGACAAGGAAGGGTATCGGGCGCCTGAAAAATGCAAATCCGGGAGGAGTGATGCGAAGCCTACACGTGGTGATTTTCCTGTTGCTTATTGTCTGTTGTTCTTCGGCGCTGGCCCAGTCGTTGCACAACGAAGAGGAGGCCCGCATCCTGGCCCAAAGCGTGATGGAAGAGGTGGCCGCCGGCCGGGTCGTCAAGGGATTGGAACGCTTGCGGCCTTACAATGTCTATCCCAAGCAGGAGTTCGACGCCATGCTGGCCAAGACCCAGGAGCAACTGCCGGCCATGGACGAGCGCTTCGGCCCATCCATCGGGTGGGATTTCGTGACCGTGGAAAAGGTGGGCGAGACACTGCGCCAGTTTGTCTATTTGCAGAAATTCGAGCGTCACGTCATGGTATGGCGTTTTATTTTCTACCGACCCCGCGACCTGTGGATGCTCAACACTTTTTACTTCGACGATCGCGTGCAACTGCTATTCGTCTATTAGGTCGGCCCGTGGGAGCATTGACGGGAGTCCTATGCTCGGATAAAGTTGTGCACATTTATCGGCCATTCAAATTTTAAATGAAAAGAGAGACCCCCCATGAACGAACAACCCGTGGATTTCAGTGCGGTCTTGAGAAAAATCAAACCGCGCTTCAAGGTTCCCATTCCCAAGGTGCCGTTGAAAGTGGGGCGCACCATTCCGATAGCGATCCTTGTTACCGTCCTGTTGGTGGTGGCCTACAACATCTTGTTCGTATATGTGCGGCCCAACGAATATGGTATCAAGGTGGTGCGCATGGGCATCCAGCGCGGCGTGCAGAAGGAGGTCTATACCGCCGGCCTGCACTGGGTCATACCGGGGATTCAGCAGATGTACCGTCTGCCCCGGGACATCCGGGTGCTGGAGTTGACCGACTACCCGCGCACCGCCTCCGAGGCGGCGCGCAAGGATAAAGTGGCCCACATCCAGACCTCGGACGGTTTCTTCGTGGATGTGGATGCTTCGATTCTCTACCGCATCGAAGATCCCTACCTGGTTTTCACCAAGATCGGGCCGGGCCACCTGTATGAAGAAAATGGCATCATTCCCAAAGCCGAGCCGGCCCTCAAGGAGACCCTGGGCAAACTGACCACCGAGGACTTTTACAATAGTCCGCGGCGCGCTCAAAAATCCCAAGAGGCCTGCGATCTGCTGAACGAAGAGCTCAATTCCAAGGGCATTCGCGTGGAACAGGTGCTCGTGCGCTACTTCCGCTACAGCCCGGAGATCCAGAAGAACATCGAGGAGAAGAAGCTCAAGGACCAATTGGTCTTCACCAACCAGGCCGCGGCCCGGGCCGCCAAGGAGGAGGCCGAGCTGAAGAAGATCACCCAGGAGGGCCAGGTGATTGTGGAAGTGGAGATGGAACAAGGCCGCGCCTACGTGACCCGCAAGATTGCTGAAAAAGATCTCTATGTGCGCGCCAAAAAGGCCGAAGCCGACCTGCAGGTGCGGCTGGCCGAGGCCGAAAAAGTGCGCCTGAAGAACGAGGCCCTCAAGGGGGTCGGCTCCGAGCGCATGGTCGGCCTGAAGATGGCCGATGTGTACCAGGGGCTGGATATGATCGTGCTGCCCAGCGACGGCAAAAACGGTGTCAATCCCCTGGATCTGGACAAGGCGCTCAAGCTCTTTGATGTGCGCGCAGGAGGTGAGCAATGAAACGCTTTGCTTGGATTGTCGTGGTCCTTTGGCTGGCCGTTGGCTTGTCAGGATGTATTTTACGCTCCACCGGCGAAACCGAGGTGGGCGTGCGTACCCGGAAGTTCACCCTGTGGGCCCCGAAAGGGGTCGAAGAGAAAACCTACGCCCCTGGCTCGACTTACATAATGCTGCCTTTTATCAATGATTGGCACACCTTCGATACCAAGCTGCAAAACCTGGAGATGGTCTTCGAGCGGGAAAGAGGGGACCGTCGCATCCAGGACGACCTGTTGTTCAAGACCATCGACGGCAACGATATCAGTCTGGATGTGATCATCGCCTATCGTATCGATGCTGACAAGGCACCGTTCATCCTCCAGCAGGTGGCCGAAGACGACCGCCAGTTGCGCGACAAGATCGTGCGTACCATCGCCCGCAGCAAGCCGCGCGATATCTTCGGCGAGCTGACCACCGAGGAGTTTTACGTGGCCGAAAAACGCGAGCTGCAATCCCAGCGCGTTCAGGAGGTCCTCCAGAAGATGCTCGGCCCCATGGGTCTCGTCGTGGAAAAGGTGCTGACCAAGGATTACCGCTTCAACCACGAATATCAAAAGGCCATCGAAGACAAGAAAGTGGCCGATCAGCAGGTGCAGAAGAACCGCTCGGCCCAGCACGCGGCCCTGGAAGAGTATAAGCGCAAGCTGGAAGAAGCCAAGGGCGAAGTCAATAAATTGGTGGCCGACGCCGACGGCGCTTACCGCAAAGCCAAAATCGAAGCCGATGTGTATTTCGAGCAGCAGCAATTGCTGGCCGAAGCCACCAAGGCCGAGGGCATCGCCGAAGCCAAGGGGATTCAGGAGATGAACCGCGCCCTGGCCGGCGCGGGCGGTGAAGCCATGGTCAAGCTGCGCATCGCCGAAGCCTTGCAAGGCAAGCGCATCCTGCTGCTGCCGATCTCCGAAGGCGGCATGAACCTGAAGACCACCGACATCAACCAGCTGATCAATACCATGGGGATTAAAAGCCTGTCGGGCGGCAAGGGGGCCGGTAAACCTTAAGCCAGTAACCCCGGAGATGAAGGTGGTATTCTGTTGATTGGTATTGAATTCACGGCTCCCATGCGGGTGCATGGGAGCCGCTGGCGTTTGCAGGTTGTCGGTCTGTTTTTGCTTAGTAGCTGCTGTAGCAGAGCCCCTCTTGGTACTTGGGGTTGTCCAGGCGCTCGGCGATGTCCACGCCGAAGAAGTCGCCGATGGGTTGGAGTATTTCCGGGTTGCGCGTCCACACCTGGCGAGCCGTGGCCAGCACCACGTCCAGTCCGGCACGGGTCATCCGGCCCATGGGCGGGCGGCAGGGGCCGGAGGGCATGCCCAGCAGGCGCATCAGGGTTTTGATGGCCAGCGGGTTGCGGGCGCGGCAGAGGACTTCGCCGTGGGCGGTGCGCTCCTTGGTTTTGACGGTGACCAGGTCGAAGAGCGGCGCCACTGCTTTCAAGAGCGTCTCCGCTCCCTGGCGGTCGCCGGAAACCAGCCGGGTCACCATCTGGGTCAGGGCCTTGGGGGCGATGTTGCTGGCCACCGAGATGACGCCGGCCGCGGCAATGGCCGGATCGGTCACCATGTCGAAGGTCATGGCGTCGTCGCCGGACAGGATGGTGTACTTCGGGCCGCAACAGGCGCGGGTGCGGCGCATGTTGGATAGGTCGGCGGTGGCCTCTTTGACCGTGCTTACGTTCGGATGGGACTGATAGAGCAGGGCCAGGTCTTCGGGCAGCAGTTGGGCGCCCGTGCGGCCGGGGATCACATAGGGGATGATCGTAAGGCCGGGAAAGCGCGCGGCGATGGGCGCCACATACTCCCGCCGGATTTCCAGCGAACTGGGGCCGTTGTAGTAGGGGTCCACCAGCAGCACGGCGTTGACGTTCTGCTGGGCAGCGTGTTCGGTGGCGTTCAACGCCTCCTGGGTGTTGTTGCTGCCGGTGCCGGCGATGCTCAGGCATTTGCCTTTGCACAGCCGGGCGACGATGTCGATGACGGTGTTGTGCTCGTTCCAGGCCAGGGTCGGGCTTTCGCCGGTAGTGCCCACGGCCAGGATGCCGGTGATGCCGCCGGCGATCTGAAAGGCCGCCAGCCTTTCCAATCCCTCTTGATCTATTTGAGCCCCATCGTGGGTGAACGGTGTCACCAGGGCGGTATAACATCCGGGTCTCATGCTTCCCCCTTTGTTGTGTGCGTTGTTGTTGGGTTCGGTGTCAGCGGAGGTACGGTTCACGGCCGGCGTTTAGCACTCAGGCCCGGACGCCGTATGCGGGCGGACCCGCAATGCGCCGAAACCTGATCGTCTCCCCTCTGAGCGACATCCGGTCGGGATGGAATGCCCGGCAACCGTTCGGTGGCCTGGGATAGTGATTGCGGTAACATGGGTATCATAAGGTCAGTAGTAGAGAAGCCGTCGGTCCGTGTCAAGCGGATATTTGGGGGGTGACAAATTGAACCGACGGACAATGCCCGGCAGCGCAGGAATTGCCTTGACAATCGTCGGCGGGCCGGCATAACCATGGACCGCCGTTTCAGGACAGGGTCCGAGGCGCGGTTGGGGAGACGCATCCCCGCTTTCCGTGTGAGCGCGCAAATTCCATGGGTCGCCTTCCGGGGCGCCAAACGAAATAGGATTCCAAATTATGACCAAGGCCAATAATATCGACGAATACATCGAACAGCAGCGCCGGGCCCTATCGGGCAACCCCGAGTGCGGCACCACCCACTACAACCTGGGCGTGGCCCTGATGGGCAAGCGGCAGGATACCGAGGCCGAGCACGCCTTTCTGGCGGCCATCGATTGCAGTCCCACTTTGGCCGAAGCTTATGTGCAACTGGGCGCCCTGTGTCTGAAGCGTGGTGACCTGGACGGCTGCCTGGACTGGAACAAGCGCGCCGTGAAGGCCCGGCCCGGCTTTTCCGAAGGATACGGCAACATCGGCTTCGTGCACATGCAAAGGGGTGAAGCGGATGAAGCCATCGAGGCCTTGAAAAAGGCCACGATCTTCAACTTCCGTTTTATTCAAGGCTTTGTCACCCTGTCCACCGCTTACCTGATGAAGGGGGAGGTGGACAACGCCATCGAGGCGTGTCTCAACGCCCTCAAGGCCGAACCCAACTTTCCGGTGGCGCACAACAACCTGGCTATCGCCTACCTGGAAAAGGGCGATCGGGAACGCGCCAAGACGCACCTTCAGCAGGCCGTGGCATTGGGCTACGAGGTGGTCCCCGAACTCCTCAAAGAGCTGGGCGTGTAGTTCCTGGTGGATCCCCTCGCCCAACTTCCCCCGGCCGTCTTTTTCGTGGGCCAGCCGCCCACACCCATAACAGCGTCCGACGAACAGTGGCGCCTGCCTTTGCCGGCGGGCCGTGCGGACGGTTCGGCGGCTGCCGTGACGGTGAGTTACGGCGAATATTTCACGGCGGTGGGCGACTATCTGGCCCAGGAAGGTGCGGCCGTATTGACGCGGGTGGCCCAGGATGTGTTGGGCCGCGGCATAGCGCCGGCGGAGGTGGACGGCGTACAGGTTCATCTGGTTAAACACGGTGCCTTGTATCACCCGGCGCGGGTGACGCTGTTGGCGGGGCCGGTATGCGTGCCTCTGGTGCTCAATGTGGCGGTCAGCCCGGCGGGCCGCGAGCGCCTGGCGGCCGAGGTGACCCATCTGAAGCAGCTCGGCGCCGGTTTTGCGGAACAGTTCATTCCCCAAGTATATGGCTGGGGACACGGACGGATTGGCGGTCGGGCTGCACTGCCCATGTTTGCCGCCCAGTGGCTGACGGGTTTTCATGAGCTGCACCCGACGGCCGGGCCGGGCGGGCGGCGGCCCTGGTCGGTCTGGGACCCGGACGAGGGGCCCTGGCAGCTGAGCGACCGCCAGGTGGCCGACTTCTTCCGTCAAGCGGTCTTCATCCTCACCTACTATTTCGATCCCCACACTCTCGGCGCCATTCTGGCGTGGCACCATGCAGCCGGAGATTTCGTGGTCCGCGGATGTGGGGAGGCTGTAGAGGTGCGCTTGATCACCGTGCGGCGCTATGAGCCGCTGTTCCAGCTGGAAGAGGGCGAGACTCTGTCGCTGGAGCGTTTGCTGGAGGCCCTGGCCGTCTTTTTCCTGCGCACGTCGCTCTGGATGCGTTTGGATCGCATGGACGGCGTGGGCGATCTGGTGTGGGCCGACGAGGCCTGCCTGGCGCCCATGTGGGCGGGATTCGTCCAGGGTCTGGAGCGCATGGCGCAACGCAACGACTTCCCGGCGGCGTTCGTGCCGGGGGTCTTGCGCTATTTCGCGCGCCACACCCCCGAGGATCTGGTCGGCCTGGGGGAGACGATCATCGCGCGGCATCCGGCCGGGCTTCCCGAGGTTGCGCTCATGCGGCGCCATTTGCTTCGTCACGCGGCCCGGTTGGCGGAGGTCGTCGGGGCAGAGCGCTGAACTCCTTCCCACCCCATGCAAGCACAATATTAATGATCGGCGCGGAGCCCCCCATACCATATCCGGAGGTGGGTGCCGCCGGGCGCGGCCGACCCTTGTCGGACCCTGTCAAACAGGGCTTTTTTATTGACAAGGCGGGCGAATCTCTCTATATGACCTTCCTTTGGCAAGATTTTTATCCTAACACCCCATTTTCGACAGGTTTACTCATACACTGAAAAAAGAGATCAACACATACCGAGAGGAGGTGAAAAGTTTCTAATTTCAGCTGGTTTTGTTGTGGAGTGATACGACTCGTTTTAATAACCTAATGGAGGTAAAAGATGGCAAAACACCAAACCCCGTTGTTGGACCAGCTTGAATCCGGACCGTGGCCGAGCTTTGTGTCCGACCTGAAGCAGCAAGCCGAGAAAAGGGCTAAAAACAAAGAAGGCATCGATTTCCAGATTCCCGTTGACGTCGTGGACGACCTCTTGGGACTTCTCGAGCTTTCCTTCAAACAGGGCCGGACTCACTGGAAGCATGGCGGCATCGTCGGTGTTTTCGGATACGGCGGCGGCGTTATCGGCCGTTACTGCGACCAGCCCAAGATGTTCCCGGGCGTGGCCCATTTCCA
>JBAQGR010000352.1:0-3656 GCA_049287895.1 Desulfatitalea sp. | reverse complement strand
CGGCCACCGCGCCGATGGCAAAGGTCAGGGTACGGCCGTCGGCCGAGACCGTGGGATCGGCCAGGGGTCGGCCGTCCAGGCGCGCCGAGGCCTGGCGATAGCGGAAGCCCAGGGGCAGGCGGTCCGTAATGACGACGCCGCCGGCCGGCAGCCCGGAAGCGTTTTCAAGGGTGACGGTGTACTGCACGAAATCGCCCACGGCGGCAATGTCCTGGTTGGCGGTTTTGCGCACCCACAAGCCGGCATTGATCGGGTCCACGGGCACATCCAGGCGCAGGGCCGGACCGGGATTGAGGATAAAGGCTTCTCCGCGCGAGCCGGGTTCGGCCAGGGCAAAGGGCGCGCCGGGCAGGTTCTGCAGGGTGGCGGTGGGCACCGTGGAGGGCGCGGCATAGCCGGCCGGCGGCTGGACCAGCAGGCGATACGTGCCGGGGGCCACGAAGGGGAAGCGATAGCTGCCGGTGGCAAAGGCGTATACTTTGCCGCTGCTGTCCGTAAAGGTACCGCCCGAGACGATGGTGGCCGGAAAGCGGCTCGTGCCGTCGTCGCCATACACCACGGCCGGCTGGCCGCTGGCGGCCTGGACGAGGGTGAGGGTGACGTTGTCGACGCCCAGGCCGGTGGTACTGTCGAACACCAGGCCGTAGGGGTCCACCAGGGCCGAGGCGGAGACCGCGTCGGCGGTATCGACCGCATCGGTGTATTGAGCCGTGATGCGGGTGCCTTCGGCGACATCCAGCAGACCGTTGAAGGCCTGTGCCGGCCCCAGACCGAAGGATTGCAGACAGCCCGTAAAGAGACCTGTGTCCGGGCCTGTTTCGGTGAGCATCAATAGTTCGCTGTCGCCCTGGTCCGGGGATGAGACCAGAATCCAGAGGGTCTCCGCCACCAGGGGATCGATATTCTGGTCGGCGTCGGCCACCCGGAAGAAGAGCGGTTCGCCCTGGTGATAGAGGGTCGCCGCCGCCAACGGTACCGGCTGGCTGAGATCGATGGCGATCGTGCTGCCCGCCGGATGGATGGCGCTGACGGTCTGGGTGGTGCCACCGACCGTACCGTCCACACTATAATCGGTGGTTGGCACTGTTACCGGTTGGGCCGTGGCCACGCCGGGCGCGTATTGCAGCAGTTCGATGCGTGAAGGGGTACGGATCCATGCGGTGGTCAGGCGGACTGTGTTGGAAGAAGTACTGCGGTCGGTGCCCCAGGCGCGGAACGCAGCCTGGGCGGTGTTGCTGATGACGGTGCCAGCCGGCACGGCCAGGGCCGGTGTCGCCAAACCGAGAAGAAGAGCGAAGAGCAGCAGCAGGATGCACGCCGGACCCCTTGTCCGGCGCGCACCGCCGCGGGAGAAGGAGAGCTGCGGGGAACGCCGCGCCGCCTCCGCCGACAACAGCCCGCACTGCCCCATCCGGTGACCGGTGGATCGGTGGCCCTTCAGGATCGGGCGGGCTGTTTGAGTGGCCGAAGGCATGCGCAGCGTTACCCCGTCTTGAGACGCACTAGTTGATGGTGACCCGGAAGGTCACGGTGGCTGTTGTGCCGCCGCCGGCAATATTCCCGGCGTTGATGAGAAGTTGGTCGGGAGCAGTAAACGTCACTGCGGCCGATCCGTCCGCATAGCCGGTGCCGTTGATCTGCACCGAGTTGGCCACGTAGGTGGAATTGGCATTGAGCGTGTCGGAGATCGTGACACCCTCGGCAATCTGCGAGCCGTTGTTCTGAATCTCGATGGTGTAGAGCACGATGGCGCCGGGAATGGCCTTGGCATTGGGGCTGACGCCCAGAATCGGATCTTCTATCACCGCCGATGTTTTCTGCACCTCCAGCCGGGCCGTGCCCACGGTATAAACGCCGCTGGCCGTGTGCTGGCCGTTGTACTGACCGTCCACCGCGCCGGCATCACCATCGGCATCGCCGAAGATGACATCCACCTGGGCGGGATTGTCCGCGCTGCCCACATTGGTCTGGGCGGTCACCGTGGTGCTGCCGGCGTTCAGGGTGGTCACCCGCAGCCAATAGATGTCGGTGCTGGCGTCGGCCGCCACAGCGGGCGTGTTGGCCACGATGAGCACGCGCATCACATCGTCGGTGCCGATGACGCCATTGGGATTCAGGTCGCGCATGTTGGTGCCCAGCGTGTAAAGAGCATCCCCCGCGTCCAGGAGGCCGTCATTGTTCACATCCCGATAGATGCGGATCGTACCCATGGGAATGGTGGTGGCGCCGTTGACCACCTCCACCGAATAGCCTTGGGGGGTGTTGCCGGTGTTGGTGACACTGAAGGCCAGCACGCGGTCCGTCTGCCCGGGGATGACACTGGTGTTGCCCAGGCTGGCCACAACCACATTGACGCGGTTGTCCACCACAAAGCTGGTATTGGCGCCGTTGTTCACTCCGGGCGTGGCGTTGCCCGTGGGCGAGCTTTCGATCAGGGTTTGGGCCACTGTGCCCACCGCGTAGTTGATGGTGGCCCGGTTGGTGATGGCTGTGCCGGACGGGGTGCCCAGCGCCCAGGCGGCCGGAACGGCCAACAAGGCCGCCATACCGGCCAGCAGTAAAACTTTGAGCAGATGATGAATACGGGTGTCGATTTTGTTTCTGAGCTGTTTCATGGAATCCTCCTTTAGCGCTAACGTACCGTTTGAGATGAATGGGAAGTACTACTGTAAAATTGCCCGAAAGCTCACCGCACCCTTGGCGCCGGACGGCAGGGGGTTTTCGAACGTCCAGCGGATGTGGGTGTAGTCCTGCACCCGGGCCGGGAATTTGCGTCCGGCCGAGTCGACCACGAAGAGCTTGGCGGGGGTGTCGTATGTTTTACCGCCGTCGATGGAGATGGTGATGCGCGTGCCCGCCCCCTGGGCCGAGTTTTCCGTGTAGAGCGTGTGCTCGGGGATGGGGTTGGTGATCACCGTATTTTCGGCGACTTCTTTGCTGATGTTTTCATAGTAGGTCGTAAAAAGAACTTGGGTACCGGGCACGACCTTGTCGGCCGGCTGCCGCTGGATCTCTTTCTGGCCCGCGGCGTTGAGCGTTTCTTTTTCCACTTCAGCCACGCTCTTGAGCTGGATGTGGCCCTGGGCCTGGGCCCAGGTGGCCGTCAGCATGACCGTGATGGCCGCAATGGCGCTGATGAAGACTTTCTTTGCTTGCATGTGTTGTTCTCCTTCGTCTAGTTGATAGTGGTGGTAAAGTCGATGGTATGGGTGGCCGGAGCCACCGTATCGCCTATGGTTACGGTCACCGTGTTGGCGCTGGTGACGTTGAAATCGCTGGGATCGGACGGCGCGTCGACCGTATCGCTCTGGGCCGCGCCGTCCAGGACCATGCTGCCGGGCACATAGGTCATGTCGGCCGGGATCGTATCCGTGATGACGACGGCCTCGGCCGTGCCGCTGCCGGTCGTTGCCACGGTGAGACGGTAGGTGACCCGGGCGCCGGGATAGGGCTGGCTGCCACCGAAACGGTCCGCGATGCGCACGATGCTTTTGGTGACATTGACCGTTACTGCGGCCACCCCATAGACGCCGGTGGTCTCGGTGTCGGCATTGGAGGCGCCCACCACGGCGTTGACACCGCCGGTTCCTGCGCCGGTCAGCTCAGTGCCGGCCGCGGCGCCGGCCGCGCCGGGGGTGGTCGCCGCGGCCAGGACC
>JBAQGR010000351.1:0-1561 GCA_049287895.1 Desulfatitalea sp. | reverse complement strand
CGTAGAGCAGGTGCCGGATAGTCAGAATCAGTTCCACGTCGGGTTTGCGGTAGAGCCGCTGACCGGCATCGGTGCGCTTGGGGCGGATGCGCGGAAATTCGCTCTCCCAGAAGCGTAACACGCTGGGCGGCACCTGTGCGATACGGCTGACCTCTCCGATGCGGAAGAAGAGCTTGTCCGGAATTTCGGGCGGATGTTCGGGCGGCGCGGTCATGGGCCCTCCTTTCCATTCCCCGTTTCAGGTTGGCAGCTCCGCCTTGAAGTGCTCCACCAAGCGGTCGGATATCTGCTTGTGAAGTTGATTGACGGCCGCATCTTCCAGGGTCGCTTCCGCGGATCGGTAGACGATGCGCAGCGATACGCTTTTGCGACCTTGGACAATGGGCTGGCCGTCGAACACATCGAACAGGCGCACCTCTTCGACCAGCGCTGCGTTCATCTCTCTTACATACGCTAAAAGCGCTTCGGCTTCCAGCTCTTTGGCGACAATCAGGGTGGCATCGCGGGTGGTGGCCGGAAAGCGCGGCAGGGGCCGGTTCTGGCGTTCGTCGGGGATGTGGGCCATGAGCCGCACGAGGTCCATTTCAAAAACGTAGGCGCTTTGTTTGAGCTCGAAGGCATTGAGGGTTTGGGTGTGCAACTGGCCGATGACGCCGAGCGACTCGCCACCCACGAGGATCTGGGCGCTGGCGCCGGGCTGGGTATAGGCGCACTGCGCGTCGGCCAGGCGGGTGAAGCGGACCGGCCGGACATACAATCCCTCCAGCAAGCCCTCCAGGGCTCCTTTCAGGTCGTAAAAATCGCACGGCTCGGGCCTGGTGTGCCATTGTACTTCCGCCCGCTCGCCGGTCCACAAGCCGGCCAGCATATCGATCTCTTCGGGTTGGACGGTGCTGCCATTGCTGATGAAGATTTTGCCGGTTTCAAACAGCTTGAGATTTCGGGACTGGCGGGCCAGGTTGCGCTTCATGGCATCGAGCAACCCGGGAATCAGGCTGGTACGCATCACGGTCTGATCTTCGCTCAGCGGATTGAGAATGGCCAGTTGCCGGCAGCGACGATCCTCCTCGGGCAGGCGTAGCCGGCGGCACGATTCGGAGGGAACGAAGCTGTAGGTGATGGCCTCGGCAAAGCCCATGCCGGTGAGCGACTCGCGAATGCGCCGACGCTGGGTCAACAGCTTGGGGGCCGGCTGGGTGACCGCGGGCAGGGCGGCAAAGGTGACCGGGATCTGATCGTAGCCGGCGCGCCGGGCCACCTCTTCCATGAGATCCTGGGGGCGGCTGACATCCACCCGGAAAGTGGGGACCGCCACCGTCAGCGTGTCGTCGTCCCGCACCGTTGTCTTGAATTCGATGGATTCGAGCAGTCGGGCCATCTCGTCGCGGCCGATGGATGTTCCCAGAAGCCGGTTGGTGGCGGCCGCGCTCAGGACGATGCTCTTCGGTTCGGGCAAGGCATACTTTACATCAATGCTTCCATCGATGAGCCGGCCGTTGCCCAGTTCGGCCATCAGTTGGGCGGCCCGGTCCAGGGCGTAGCAAGTTCCGTGGGGGTCCAC
>JBAQGR010000350.1:0-1806 GCA_049287895.1 Desulfatitalea sp. | reverse complement strand
TAGGGCGGCACGTACTTGTTTTCGGCGAGAGCTGCTTTGAGCGACGCATCAGCGGTCGGAGAATCACCGCGCTTTCTGAAATCCAGCAGTACCCGTGAGTACATCCAGGTGGCCATACCGTCATCTTTGAACTGTTTGAACAGCTTTTCGGCATCCTTATCACGGCCAAGCTCGATAAGGCATGGCATCAGCAGATCCCGGATGCCCTGGTTGTCGTTAGGGTTGAGCCGCAGCAGGTCCTGATAATGCGCAACCGCCTCGTCACGGCGGCCGGCGGCCCAGAGACATCCCGCTAAACCTGCGCGCGCCCGCATGTAGGGCCGTGTTTCCAGCAGACGCCAGAAGTGCCCGACATCTTCCTGGAAAGTTTGCAGACCTATCGCGCGTTCGCCCGCCCCTACCCCTTTGGTGTATAAATCGATGGCTTGTTCGAGCGAATCGGCTCTTTTGGCAGTTCCTTGGCCACTGGGCACTAATCTATATTTTGTCATGATTTTGCCATGGAAAGAGGGTATTGTGAACTGACGGCCTGATCAGCTCCCGCTCGGTTATTCAAGGGCGAGAATTCATCGGTACCGTGTACGATTGACCATAACGACGCCGATGGTACGGTTATGACACATCAAATCAAGCTTTCACGGCTGCGATCCTTGATCGCTGCAAGCGAGCGTTTGGTGATATTCACCGGCGCCGGCATCAGCACCGAATCGGGCATTCCCGATTTCAGAAGCACGGGCGGATTGTGGACACGCTACAAGCCCATCGATTTCCATGATTTCATGGCCAATGAAGAAAAGCGCCGGGAGAGCTGGCGGATCAAATTCGCCACCGAAAAGGTGATCGCCGACGCCCGCCCCAACAAAGGTCACCAGGCCATCGCCGAATTGCTGCGCATGGGTAAATTGAGCTGCGTCATCACCCAGAACATCGACGGGCTGCATCAGTCTTCGGGCATTCCCGAAGACAAAGTCATCGAACTGCACGGCAACAGCACCTATGCCATTTGCCTGGAGTGCCGCAAACGCTTTGAACTGGACCAGATCCGTGCCATCTTCCTGCCCGATGAAGCCCTGCCCCTGTGCGACCAGTGCGGCGGCATCGTCAAGACAGCCACCATCTCGTTCGGCCAATCCATGCCGGGGCGCGAAATGCGTTTGGCGGAAGAGCAAACCATGGCCTGCGATCTGTTCATCGCCATCGGGTCCTCCCTGGTGGTCTACCCCGCGGCCGGATTTCCCCTGGTGGCCAAGCAGAACGGCGCGCGCCTCGTGATTATCAATCGCGATCCCACCGAACTGGACCGCTATGCGGACCTGGTGATCAACGCCGAAATCGGCGCCACATTAGAGGCGGTTTTGGCGGAGCGTGGTTAGGAGTAGATAGATGTCTTCGTTCGGATCGAATTGCACTTTTCGCGCGAGAATCAATCGGTTTCCAGGGAACCGATCAGCTCTTTGACCGAGCCTATCTTTTTTTCGCGCAGGTAGTCGGCGATGCCGTCGATGATCTCCATGGTGCAGCGCGGATTGACGAAATTGGCCGTGCCGACCTGAATGGCGCTGGCGCCGGCAATGATGAACTCCAGGGCATCCTCGGCGGTCATAATCCCGCCGATCCCGATGACCGGCAGTTTCACGGCCCGGGCCGCCTGCCACACCATGCGCAAGGCCACCGGCTTGATGGCCGGTCCGGAGAGTCCGCCGGTGATGTTGGCCAGCTTGGGACGGCGGCGGTGGATGTCGATGGCCATGCCGGTAATCGTATTGATCAGAGAGATGGCATCGGCCCCGCCCTCTTCTACTCCTT
>JBAQGR010000349.1:0-2240 GCA_049287895.1 Desulfatitalea sp. | reverse complement strand
CTCCAACGTCACGGCCGGGTGAGCCTTGGCCCGCATCGACTATTACGACGACCATTCGGCACCACCGGCCAATAGCCTCGTGCCCGCAGCGAGCGCGGTCGTGGTCAACGACGCCGGTCTGATCCTGTTGCACCGGCGCCGCGATAACGACCTGTGGGCCCTTCCCGGCGGCGGCATGGAATTCGGGGAATCGATCGCCGAGACGGCCGTCCGTGAAGTCCACGAGGAAACCGGCTACAAGGTCAGACCCCTGTACGTCATCGGCGTGTACTCCGACCCCAAGCACGTGTTCGCCTACGACGACGGCGAAGTCCGCCAGGAGTTCAGCGTCTGCATCGCTTGCCACGTCGACGCCGGCACCGTGCGGGTCTCCGACGAGTCACACGAGGTCGCCTGGTTCACTCCCGACCAGGCACGGACCCTGCCTATGCACGAACGGATCCGCGTCCGCCTTCTCGACTACCTTGACGGAAAGCGAGTGCTCTTCGCCTGACACGCTCTGGTCAGGCGACCCGAGCCTCAGAAGTCCACGAGAATGCCGTGGCCAGCCACTCTGGCCCGGGTCCGCTCAATCGCCGCGCGGATCTCGTCAGCCGCGCCGCGCAGCGCGCGCGTCAGCGTGTGCTCGGCACCATACCGCGCCGTGATCTCGGCCAGCCGCCCGTCGAGGTCCACCCGCTCGCCCACCGGACTGGTGGTCATGTCGCAGGTCCACAACGCGTCCCGGACCTGCGTTCCTTCATCTGGGTAGGGCGCCATCTGCGACATCAGGCCGCGCAGATCCGCCTCGAAGGCCGCCGCACTGTGGTTGGCGACCAGCCCCGCCAGGCGTTCCCCGGCCTTGCGCTCGTCCAGGTGCCACGCGCCGTCCAGTGGATGGAAACCCGAGCGCAGCAACTGGGGGGCGTAGCCGATGTCGTGCAACCAGGCGGAGGCCACCAGCAACTGCCCGTCCTGCCCGAAGGCTGGCGCCAGCCGCTCGGCCAGGCCACCCACGGCCTGCACGTGCTTCCACCGCCGATCACGGAACTCGGGAACGTCCAGGAATCGCGCCGCGACATCCACAGCCCACGCCCGAGTTGCCACCATCCCGCTCACCCCGTCAAGGCTACGGTCTGGCCGCCCGATTCACCTCCGCACAGCACCCATGCGTACCCGTCAGTCGGCGTGCGGGGGTAGGTCGAGGAAGCAGGGCGTCGTAGGTGGGTGAGTCCGGGAAAGGACGCAACTGCCCTGCGACGTCCCATCCCCAGTGGGTGTAGGCGGTGCGGGCCGCGGTGTTGTCCGCGTGGACGAGCAGAGTCGCCCGTTGTTCGGGCCGGGCCGTCAGCAGCCTGTCGTGCAGTGTGCGGGCGATCCCTTGCCGTTGGTGGTCGGGGTGGACCATCAACTCGGTCAGGGCGAACGTGCGGGTCCCGGTCTCGGTGGTGAACCCGTCAGGGACGTCGGTGATCAGGCCGTCCCACCATCGCGAACCGGCGGGCAGGGGGTAACCGAACGCTTGCCCGACGGGAACGCCCGGCTCGTCGCGGGCCAGTGCGAGGGCGAAGCCGTCCCGGGAAGCGTAGGCGTGCAGACGTTCGACGAACCGTTCGGTGGAGTCGAACGGGTTGTCGAGTTGATCGGCGTGCGTGGCCTCGTACAGCGGGACGATCACCGTGTCGGTGAGTTCATTGACCGCGGGACCGTCGTGTTCGGTGATCGCCAGGTTCACTCAGGCTCCTCGGGGACCTGTTGTGGTGGTGAGCATGTGCCGGTACTCGGCCACGGGCGCCAAGACGCGGGCCTGCGCCGGGACGGCGGTCAGCGCGGCCTGGGCGACGTTGTGGACCAACGCATCGTTGCGCAGCTCGGCGGGCAGGGACTGCAGGGTGGTTGTGGCGTGGGCGATGCCCTCCTGGACGAACCCGTCCATGATCATGCAGGCGGCGCGGTGCAACTCGACCTGGCTCATGCCCCGGTACTTGCCGGCCGGGTAGACCGACAGAGCTGCGTCCTGGGCCCGGGATGCCTCGCGAGTGCGCCCGAGGCGGGTATTCACGTAGCTCTCCACGTGGCGCAGCTTGTACTCGGGGTAGCCGAACCAGGTCGCCGAGGGGGCGGTCACCTGGTCCGGGAGTCGGTCCAGCAGGAACCGCAACCGGTCCAGGGCCTGGCTGGCTTCGTCCTGCCTGCCCAGCGCGGACAGTGCCTGCGCGCGTGCCGCGGTGGCCGAGGCCGCGCCGGTGCAGATCAGGTCC
>JBAQGR010000348.1:0-3743 GCA_049287895.1 Desulfatitalea sp. | reverse complement strand
ACCTCCACATGGGAAGTGAACTCTCTGGCCACTGCTTCCAATTGCCGGACCGGGATGGCACGGTCAATTTTGGGTTGGGTGACGATGACCCGCTTGCAAGGGGCGATGAGATCTTTGAGGATGGCGCGATAGGGCTTGTCGTCGAGGATGCCGACGACCAGGGTAATACTTCGATGGCGCAGATAGTGCTTCAGGTGACGGCTCAGAATCCGCGCGGACATAAGATTGTGGGCGCCATCCAGAATGATGTCCGGGGCTGTGCCGACCACTTCGAGGCGACCGGGCCAGCGGGTGTTTTCCAAGCCCTGGCGCAATGCCGTTTCACTGATGGCGACCCGGCCCTCACGCACCAGCAGCTCACAGGCCGCCAGCACCAGCGAGGCATTGTCCACCTGGTGATCACCGCTTAAGCTCAGGCGCAGATCGCGATAGATGTGGTCCAGACCATAATAATCGAAATGCATCGGCAGGCGGCGCCGGCTGCGAAACTCCCGGCCATGCCGATACAGGGAAGCGCGATGCGTCGCCGCCTGATCTTCGATCACCTTGCGGGCGAGCCGCTGACGTACGCCTGTGACCACCGGCGTGTTCAGCTTGATGATGCCGGCTTTCTCACCGGCGATGGCGGCAATCGTAGGCCCTAAGTAGGCGCGGTGTTCCAAAGAGATGTTGGTGATAATCGACAGGGCCGGTTGAAGTACATTGGTGGCATCCAGTCGTCCCCCCATGCCGGTTTCAATGACCGCCCATTGGACCTTTTGGCGCGCGAATTCATCCAGGGCCATGGCCGTCGTAAATTCGAAGAAGGTGGGCTGGCGGGGCAGATTCTCGATAGCCAGGGCACGCTGGCACGCGTTGACCACCGCGGCATCGCTGATGGGCGCGTCGTTGACGCAAATCCTCTCGTTGAAACGTTCCAGGTGGGGGGAGGTGTAGCGACCGACCGTGTATCCGGAGTGGCGCAAAATGCTCGCCAGCATTGCGGCCACTGATCCTTTGCCGTTGGTGCCGGCGATGTGGATGGAATAAAATTGCTTTTGGGGATCGCCCAAGGCGGAGAGCATGGCGCCGATGGTTTCGAGCCCCAACTTAATACCGAAACGGTGCAACCGGAACATGGACGCCAGGCACTCTTGATAAACCCGATCTTCCAAGGAGGCTCCTCACATAGTGTCCATCCATAAATGGCTATTTTCGCCGATTTCTGCGTTGGGCTCAAATTTTAATCCTCGAAATACTTCAATGTATTCCTGCGGTTAAAATTATCGCCCGCCTTGAACTCGACGAAACTATCTCATTTATGGATGGACACTACCTAACAAAAACCCGGCAACATCAACGTGGATGGCCGGGTTTTATACTGCGGAAAAAAGCTTTGCTTAATTGTATCTTTTTCGACGCGCTGCGGCAATGCGTTGCCGGCGCAGCGCTTCGCGCTGTTTGCGGCGACGATATTCGCTGGGCTTTTCATAGCTTTTTTTCAATTTCAAGCGTTTGAAAAGACCGTCATTCTGAATCTTCTTCTTCAAGATCCGCATGGCTTTTTCAAGATCGTTATCTTGAACTCTGACGGTAATAGCCTTCAACCTTTTTCACGCCCCCTTCGTCCCATCCCAGGATCGGAAACGGCCCTTAAGATGGTTAGTAAAGATATTGCAGCTCAATAAAAATCGATTTATATATAGTTATCCCGCGGAATGCAACTCAAATTTGACGACGGCTTTCAAGTCGGAGTTTTTTTCCCCGGCTTTTTCAAAACTCGGCAATCCGCGCCTCTGGGCGGTGCACCCAAAGGCCAATCTGGGTTCACCCGACGGTGGCGGGGCCGATGTGAAAGATTTTTTGTATGCAGCGATCCGGTAAACCATAATAAGGTTGACTTCACACCATCTTTCGGTAATATTTGCCACCTTTATTCCCATGCTGCATCCGATTGTACATATGGTACATACAATAGATGAACGTCAATGAGGAAAAGAAGGAGGAGTGGCCATGCGTTTGATTTTGTTAGGCGGCCCAGGCGCCGGTAAGGGAACTCAAGCCAACTACATCAAGGGAAAATACCAGATTCCGCAAATTTCTACGGGCGATATGTTGCGGGCCGCGGTCAAGGCAGGCACCGAGCTGGGTAAGAAAGCCAAGGCGGTCATGGATTCCGGTGGTTTGGTACCGGACGAAGTGATAATCGGCCTCGTCAAAGAACGTATCAAGGATGCGGACTGTAAAAAAGGGTTTTTGTTCGACGGTTTTCCGCGTACGATTCCCCAGGCCGATGCCATGAAAAATGCCGGTGTAGCGATCGATGCGGTCGTGGAGATCGACGTGCAGGATCAGGAAATAATCAAACGCATGAGCGGCCGGCGGGCTCACTTGGCCAGCGGTCGGACTTACCATGTTCTCTTCAATCCGCCCAAGGTGGAAGGCAAAGATGATGTCACCGGTGAACCGTTGATCCAACGGGATGATGACAAGGAAGAGACGGTGCGCAAACGGTTGGAGGTATACCATGCCCAGACCGAACCCCTGGTGGATTACTATAAGAAATGGGCCAAATCCGGTGCCCCGGGCTCCCCAAAACATGTGCGTATCGAAGGCGTCGGTAAGGTCGAACAGATCCGGGATCAGATCTTCAAGGCGCTCGACAAGATAAAGTAATAAGGCACACCCCCATGAGATGGAAACGCCCGATAACGTCCAACGCGTTATCGGGCGTTTTTTAGAGCCCGATCCGCAGCACAGCGAACACAACACCAAGCGTGGCCCCAAAATGCCGACCAAAAATGCTTGACAGCCTGAAAACCTTGAGATAATCATGTGCACGGTATATTGGAGCCCGCCCTAGTTGGAGAGAATTTGGAAGCAATTTTCTCCGTAAACAAACAACTTCGTATTCCTCCATAGCGATCAACTGTTCTACCATCACCGGAAGGGCGAAACACCCAAATTACGGACATGTTGGTTCAGTAGCGCGGTTGGCACGGGTTTCGAGCGTTCGGCCTCATTTTTGAGTTGTTCTATCCCAAATACAAGCATGGAAGAGGGGGGGCTTGCCCTGTTCTGTGTCGTTCCGGCAGAAGTAACAGATTTCAAAGAATTTGTAATGGAGAGCGTCCAATGAATGTTTCCGAACTAAAAGGCATGAAAATCAATGAATTGACCCAAATGGCCAAGAAGCTCAAGATCGAAGGCTATGCCGGGATGCGCAAGCAGGAGCTGATCTTCTCTTTGCTTCAGGCCCAGATTGAAAAAAACGGTCTGATCTATGGGGAGGGGACGCTCGAAATTTTGCCGGACGGCTTTGGGTTCCTGCGCGCACCGAGTTACAACTACCTGCCGGGTCCGGATGATATTTATGTATCACCCTCCCAAATCAGGCGGTTCAATATTCGCACGGGGGACACCGTCTCCGGCCAGATCCGCCAGCCCAAAGAGTCGGAACGCTACTTCGCCCTGCTGAAGGTCGAGGCCATCAACTATGAAGATCCAGAAGTGGCCCGCGACAAGATACTCTTCGACAATTTAACGCCCCTCTATCCCAATGTTAAAATCAACCTGGAGACCGATGCCGAAAACTATTCCGCGCGTATCATGGACCTGCTGACACCCGTCGGTTTCGGTCAACGTGGGTTGATCGTATCGCCGCCACGCTCCGGCAAGACCATGCTGCTGCAGTGTCTTGCCAACAGCATCGCCAAAAATCACAAGGACATCGTTCTGTTCGTGTTGCTCATCGACGAACGGCC
>JBAQGR010000347.1:0-8673 GCA_049287895.1 Desulfatitalea sp. | reverse complement strand
GTCTTCACCAGCGTCAATGGTGTCGAGGCCTTCTTCGCGCGCCTATCGGCGCAAGGAGCGGATGTGCGGGCATTGGGCCATATATGCACTGCCGCCATCGGCCCGGCCACGGCCCAACGCTTGCGCGACTACGGTTTGGCCACCGATATTTTGCCCGAAACCTATCAAGCCGAGTCAGTGGTCGCGGCCTTCGCCCAGGTTCCCATCCAAGGCCAAAGGATACTCCTGCCCCGGGCCAAGGAAGCACGCACGATTCTTCCCGAGCAGCTGCGCGCCATGGGGGCCGCCGTCGACGAAGTGGTCGCCTACCAAACCATTGCCTCCGATGAAAATGCCGATCAGCTGATGGCGGCGCTGCATGAGCGCGCCATCGACATGGTCACCTTCACCAGTTCGTCCACCGTGCAGAACTTCAAGGCGTTGCTACCGAAGAAAGAGGCCGCGGCCCTGATGCAAAACGTGGCGACGGCCTGTATCGGCGACATCACCGCGGGTACCGCGGCCAAGCTCGGATTCAAAGTGGACATCGTAGCCCCGGTCTTCACCATCCAGGGGCTGAGCGATGCCATCGTGAAGTACTACCAATCGCAATAGCCACCACGGCAAATGCGACTGCACCTCCATCCCCTGATTATCTGATTGATTATCTGATTGACTATCTGATCGATTATCGACTTGCCTCGAAGGGTAAGCTGTGATAACCAATAGAGATAAATGTAGAATTTCGCAACGCGCTCAACTGAGCATTGAATTCTGTGGTTACCGCCCGCGCCTTGAAGCAGGCATGGGACATCGCGGCAACCGTTTGAGAACGGACCTGAGATGCGGAGGTTGAACGTGGAGCAGGTGATCCAACAGGCCTCGTCAACGCACCAGGGCACGGAAGTGAGCCGTGAAGAAAGAGATCACCTATCGCGGCCGAATGATCTTTTGCGCGAGTGGGAGACCACCTCGTCCGAAAAGGAGATCAGCCAGCATCAACTGATCAACAAGCTCAACAGCATCAACTTCCAGGACCGCGCCGTCCATGTGATCTTCAGACACAAATCCTTTCCCAGGGACATCACCCTCAAAGCCTATCCCCAGCCGTGCAAAGATTCCCTGTTGACCTGCCGCTGGGCCGAGCGGGTCAACCTGGATATCCTCTACGAGTGCTACCGTTTTCACTATCTGTATGTACCCAAGGGCCAGCAGTATCTGGAAGTCACGCCTGAGGTTCTGGCCATCGATGAAGACAAAATCCGCTTCGCGCTGCCTGAAACCTGTCGTGAAATCAGCACCCGCAAATTGCAACGCCACACATGTGTCGGCATCACCGCCCGCATGCTCCAAAACGGCGCCACCTACAACGGCAGGCTCGTCGATTATGGGGCCTGGCAATTTCGCATTGCCATCAGCGCGGCCGCGCCCCAAACCTTTCGCTGGATCGACACCAATGCGCCGGTCACCATTCTTTTTACCAAAGGCGAAACGGCCCTCTACTCCGGCGAGTGCCGTATCTTCCGCCACGACCAAAGGGATCAAATCCGCCACTTTATCCTGGAACCGATTCAACGCCAGATCCACCGATTTCCCCCCAGAGAGTTTCGCAGCACCCGGCAGCGGTTGACCCCGCCGCCGGATGTCGTCTTCCGGCACCCGTTGTTCGACAAGACGATCACGCTAAAAGTTTACGATCTTTCCGGATCCGGTTTCTCGGTGGAAGAAGAACAGGCCGGCGCCGTTCTTCTGCCCGGATTGATCATCCCATCCATGGAGTTGGTTTTCAGCGACGGTGCCGTGCTGCCTTGCATGGCCCAAGTGGTTTATTGCACGCTCTATCCGGAACGGCGTATCCCCGCGGTGCGCTGCGGTCTGGCCATTCTCAACATGGCCGTACCAGACCATATCCGTCTGCTGGGGCTAATGCACCAGGCCACCGATGCCCATACCTATGTGTGCAACAAGGTGGATATGGACGTGCTATGGGATTTCTTCTTCGAAACCGGTTTCATCTACCCGCAAAAATATGAATTCATCCAAGCCAACAAAGAAAGAATCAAAGCCACTTACGAAAAGCTCTACAATCAAAGCCCCAGCGTGGCCAGCCACTTCATCTACCAGCACAATGGGCGCATCCTGGCCCACCTGGCTACCCTGCGTTTCTACGAAGCTTCCTGGATCCTGCACCATCATGCCGCCATCCGCAGCGTCCATAACCGGGGAGGGCTGGTCGTCCTCAACCAGATTGGACGCTTCATCAACGAGTCCCACCGGCTCTCCTCCATGAAGATGGATTATGTGTTCTGCTACTTTCGACCCGACAACAAATTCCCGGCCCACGTCTTCGGCGGAGCGGCCCGCCATATCAACAATCCCAAGATCTGTTCGCTGGACGACTTCGCCTACTTCCATTACAGCGGCGGCGAAACAGCCGACGCCGATCTGCCCCCAGCCTGGTGCATGGACGGCGTCCGCGAAGAAGACCTGCACGATCTACGCAATTTTTATGCAAGCCAATCGGGCGGGTTGATGCTCCAGGGTTTGCATTTGAGCTCCGAACGCTTCGATTGCAACGGCGTGATCGCTGCTTATAGGAAGATCGGTCTCAAACGTGAGCGCCACCTGTTTGCGCTGCGCTGCCGCGACGCCTTGGTCGCTGTCCTCATGGTCAATGTCAGCGATGTGGGCCTGAATATGTCGGATTTGACCAACGCCACAACCATCATTGTCGTCGATGGGCAGCACTTGACCCAGGCCATCGGGCAAACGGTCCTGCGGCAAATTGCCCGCTTCTATGAAACCGTAGAGGTGCCTGTTTTGTTATACCCGCGGCCGGCCGCGGCGCAGATGGGCATCGCATCGGAGAAATGCTACACTCTGTGGGTTTACGACACCCAGAATCTGGATCACTATTTTGGGTATTTAAAGCGGCTATTGAAATCCATTCAACATTAATGGGCCTGAAGCGGATGTGGACCCCTATGCAAGACGATCAACTCTCACCGGATGCCCGTCTTTACAACAGCCGAATCATCGACAGCTATATCAAACTGCTCAAACGCCGGTACAGCCATGTGGATATCCACGAGGTGCTGGAGTATGCCGGCATGAAGCTTTATGAAGTCAACGATCAAGGCCACTGGTTCACTCAAAATCAGATCGATCGTTTTCATGCTATCGTTAGACAGAAAACGGGCAGTGAGGGTATCGCCAGGGAGGCCGGCCGTTTCGCTGCCTCGCCGGAAGCCATGGGGGTGTTGCGCCAATACGCCCTGGGCCTGATCGGCCCGTCCAAGGTGTACGAACGCATCGGCATGACCACGGCGCGCGTGACCAAATCGGCCCTCTATGAATCGCGTAAAATCGCCCACAACTGCATCGAAATTACCGTCACGCCGCGCCCGGGCGTCCAGGAAAAGCAATTCCAGTGCGAAAACCGCATCGGCTTCTGGGAGGCCATCTCCGAAATGTTCAACACTCGGCTGCCGCGCATCGAGCACCCCCAGTGCATGTTCAAGGGCGACAAGGTCTGCCGCTATCTGATCACCTGGGAAATTCAGGGGTCGGCGGTTTGGATGATGGCGCGCAACGTGGCGTTCCTCGCCCTGCTGCTCGTTGCAGTAATTTCCAGCATTCTGGACGCCCGCATGGCCTTGACCACCATCGTGCCCATCGCGGCCTGCCTGTTTCTCGGCTTGACCACTATTGCCGCGCAGCAGGAAAAAGCTGAGATCAAATCGATCCTGGCCAGCTTTCAGAACACCTCCAGCGAATTGATCGAACAGATGGAGGCCAATTACAACAACTCCCGCTTGACCAACGAAATCGGCGAAACGATCACCAGTCAGACCAATCTCGAAGATGTTCTGACCAAGGTGGTCCATCTGTTTCCGAAGCGATTGAACTACGACCGCGGCCTGATCATGCTGGCCAACCCCGAAGTCACGCGTTTGGTCTTCCGTGCCGGTTTCGGTTACAGCGAAGACAAATTGAAACTGCTGAAGAAAACCGCCTTCCACCTGGACCGCCCGGAGGCCGCTGGCCTCTTCGTGGCCTGTTTCAAGGAACAGAAGCCTTTCCTGATCAACGATATCAAGGAGATCGATCAGCAGCTCTCGGCCCGCAGTATTGCTTTTGCCCGCGAGATGGGCTCCCAGGCGTTCATCTGCTGCCCCATCGTCTGCGAAGGCGCCACGCTGGGTGTTCTGGCAGTGGACAATCTCAAATCCAAAAAACCGTTGGTGGAGTCGGATTTAAGCCTGCTGCTGGGCATCGCCCACGTCATCGGCATCAGTTTGCGCAACGTCGAATTAATCGATGCCCGCAATCGCCAGATGCAATCCATACTGCAAACACTGGCGGCCAGCATCGATGCGCGCGATCCCTTGACGGCCGGCCACTCGGCCAAAGTCACCGAATATGCCATCGGCATCTGCAAAGAACTCCAGATGAACAGCGATTATCGCGAGACCGTGCGCGTGGCCGCTTTGCTGCACGATTATGGCAAAATCGGGGTCCCCGACGCCATCCTCAAAAAGCCGGGCCGCTTGACCCGCGAAGAGCACGCCATCGTCAGAACCCATGCCATGAAATCGCGAGACATATTAGAGCAGATCAACTTCGGGGGCGCCCTGAGCGACGTTCCGGAAATCGCGGGCGCCCATCACGAAAAGATCGACGGCAGCGGCTATCCCCTGGGGCTGAAAGGCGAAGAGATTCCTCTGGGCGCGCGGATCATCGCCGTCGCCGATTTTTTCGAAGCCATCACGGCCAAACGGCACTACCGCGATCCGCTGCCCCTCGAGGTGGCCTTCCATCTCCTGGAGAAGGAGCGCGGCGTGCATTTCGAAGAGCGCATCGTGGATGCCTTCAAGCGCTACCATCGCAAAACCAACGTGTTCGGTCACCAGCACATCGGCGGTCAGCTGAAAAAGGTATCGTGATTACCTCAATCAGGAAGCAAAGCACTCAACAGAAAGGGCCGCACGTTTACGATGAAGCAGATCAAATATGCCCCATGTGTTGATCACGGTAGTTTTTCACGGTGGCATCGTCCACGAAGGAGCGGATCTTATTCAAACACACATCGTCCGTGCAAACCACTGGCATCAATGCCTCGATGATCTCCAAGACCAACCGTTTTTGCTCGCTGGCGGGAAGCTTTAAGATTGCATCTTTTATTTCAGCAGCTAACATGGCACTCTCCTTTGGATTTATATCTCCGGATGCGAAGATCAAGGGAAAGCGACTGCTGCCTTTCACTACGCATCCGGATAAGTATGACGTACTATACGCTAGTGGGCGTGGTCTGTATGTTCATAAAAAGGCCATTTGTGAAAAAACCACTCGTTCCACAACAGCGGAATGATCCACCAGAAATTCCAGATCAGGGATTCCCCGTGCAGAAGCCGGTCGGCCACTTCGTGCGCCATGTGATGGTTGCCCAATCCCCAATGGCCGAAATTGGCGTAGTAGAAGAAGAGATAATTCAAAACACAGAGGAGGCCGACACCAACGGTCCGAAAGCCGAAAGCCGACCAAGAGTCCCGATCTTTCATGGGGGCCATGTCATCGAAGTAATGATGCCAGGCGAGAAACGGCATCAGGGTAAAGCCGGCAATCTCGGCCGCATGATACCACAGGAAACGCACCAGGCTGTCCTTGTTGTTATGTTCCAGGGCCTCGGTCATATCCGGAATCCACTGCGGCGCCAGTTTGACGCAGCAGATTGCCAGGATGTAGCCCAAAACCACGATAATGGCAAATGAGACCAGCCCCTTTAAAGGCTGAGGCAACCCGATGGCCGACCATGGTTTCATACGCCAGACGTTGACTGTCATGAATAAAATCACGATCATCCACTCCCACCATCCGAAAACCCAGTGGACATGCGAGGTGCCCGCGATCTCCCCCCACCACGGCAAATTGATGCCAAAGGATGTCCCGAAGACTTTTCCGTAGAGCAACCCCCAGAAGGGAACGATCAAAACCACATAGAGAAACAGGGTTCCCAGGGACGCCCAGCTGAATTCGGCCAGTCCGGCCATGGGTTGCTTCAGGTCGCTCGGCCGGATCGGCCATTTGGCGAAGAGGATCGTGACGGCCGGGTAACTGAAGAAACCGATGAGAACGAAGCAGACTACCGCCCGTTCCGCATAGCGGGCGCTTCCGGCGACGAGCTTATCAATGGCCAGCTCACGCCCGCACGCCACCAGGGTACCCGCCGCATCCTTGAACTGGGCGAGATATTTTCCGCCCCCCGAAGCCGCCAGGGCCTCCAGATTGCTCTGGCTGAGAAAGTTGAACCCCAGCCCCAGAACCCGGTAGAAGACCACGTGAATGACCAGCCAGACGATGACAAGATTCATGAGGGTCAGCACAATGCCCTTTGCTGGTTGCGACATCTCCTGAAACGGCCAGTCTCCCAGGAACATGTGTTGCCACAGTCCCACCAGAATCATCATCGCCAGGTACATGACAAAGGGATAGGGAAAAGAGTGCACCGGCCCCCTCGGATCGCTGAAGAGATACCATAAGCTCCAGGCGATGACCGTGAAGATTGCCACCGAAAGGATGCCGGTCATGGGCTGTCCCCAGCGGGCTTTGAGTTCTCCTGCCATAACACCTCCATTGTTTTCAAAAAGGATGAGTAGTTGACGATGCGCGACGGAACAATTCCATTCCATTTGCAATTTTCTCTATCGGACCGCGGGTTGCAGGCAACCCCTTGCAAGCATCAATTGACCCGTTGCTTGCGCCCTTCCCACTCTTTCTGACGCAGGACAAACTTTTGCACCTTGCCGGTGGAGGTTTTCGGCAATTGAATGAACTCGACGGACTTGGGGGCCTTGAAACGCGCCAGGTGCTCCTTGCAAAAAGCGATGATATCCTCCGCTTTGGGTGAACTTCCGGGTTTGGGAGTAATGAAGGCCTTGGGTACTTCCCCCCATTTGGCATCCGGTGCTGCGACCACGGCCACCTCCAGGACATCCGGGTGCCGGTAGATCACATTTTCCACTTCTACCGTGGAGATATTCTCTCCGCCCGAGATGATAATATCCTTCATACGATCCATGATCTGGATATAGTTGTCGGGGTGCATGACCGCCAGGTCTCCGGAATGGAACCATCCCCCCTCGAAGGCTTTTTGGGTCGCTTCCGGGTCTTTGTAATAACCGAGCATCACCACATTGCCGCGCATCACCACCTCTCCGATGGTTAGGCCGTCCCGCGGCACGGGTTCCAACGTGGCCGGATTGACCACGTCGAGAAACTGACAGATCGTGTACGCCACGCCCTGGCGCGCGCGGATGGCGGCCCGCTCCTTTGCCGGCAGCGCATTCCATTCCGGATGCCAGGCGCAAACCGTGTAGGGGCCATATACTTCCGTGAGCCCATACACATGGTTTACGTTCGCCCCCATGGCTTCCATCTGCTCCAGAATGGTGGGCGACGGCGGTGCGCCGCCCGTGGTGATTTCAAGGCGCCGTTTGAGCTTGACCTGCTTGAAGGCCGGATGATTGGCCATGCCGATCAATACAATGGGCGCCCCGCACATGTGGGAGACATCCTCTTTTTCGATAAGCCTGAAGATCTCGGCCGGATCGACTTTCCGCAAACACACGTGCGTTGCCCCGGCCGCCGTCACCGCCCAGGGGAAGCACCACCCGTTGCAGTGGAACATGGGCAGCGTCCACAGATAGACGGAATCGTAGCGCAGTCCCACCTCCAGACAATCTCCGATGCTGTTGAGATACGCGCCGCGATGGTGATACATGACCCCCTTGGGTTTGCCGGTGGTGCCGCTGGTATAGTTGATGGTCATTACCTCCCGCTCGTCCGTCACCTCGATGGGGAGTTCATCCGCGGACCCGCTCCTCAGAAACGCTTCGTACTCGGGTCCTTTGAGGGGTAGGTCGTCGCTTTGGTCGCAGATGTTGACGAAGGTCTCGATGACCGGCAGTTCGGCTGCGCTCGAAAGCACCAGGGAAGCGAACTCGTTGTCCACGAAGCACGCCTTGGCTTCCGAGTGGTGAAGGATATAGACGACTTCTTGTGTTGAGAGTCTGATGTTCACCGTGACCAAAGCGGCACCGATCATGGGCACGGCGAAGTGGGCTTCCAGCATCGGGGGGATATTTGGGCAGATGAAAGCCACTTTGTCGCCCCGACCAATCCCGATATGCTTCAATGCACTGGCCAATCTATTGACCCGCTCGTAAAACTGACGATAGGTAAACCGTTTTTCTCCATGGATCACGGCCGTCTTTTCGGGGTAGACTTCAACGCTGCGACGGATGAATTGGATGGGTGTCAACACTTCGTAATTCACGGCTGGATAGTTCATGGCATCTCCTCTTTCATGTTTTGGCATGCATCATCTTCAATTCTTTGGGGGCAAAACGAGACGGGCCCGGGGAGAACTTCCCTTGCCCTGGCGATGATGGCACTTTAATGGAGTTGGGTAACGACTGTAAATCGGAGGGGCACTGATTTTACGGGGGGCAAATCACGTCATTCGTGTTGGGTGATAATAGGACACCAGGGGTAGGTAAACTACCTATTGCCCATCCAGGAATGGCTATTTTTGCCGATTTCTGCGTTGGGCGAAAATTTTAATCCTCGAAATATGTCCATATATTCCTGCGGTTAAAATTTTCGTCCGCCTTGAACTCGACAAAAATATCTCAT
>JBAQGR010000346.1:0-3634 GCA_049287895.1 Desulfatitalea sp. | reverse complement strand
GTTTCAAGGTGTTGGGCGCCATCAGCTTCTCACACTTTCTGAACGACATGATCCAGTCCCTGATCCTGGCCATCTATCCTCTTCTCAAAAAAGAGTTTGCCCTGAGCTTCGCGCAAATCGGCCTGATCACCCTGACCTATCAGATCACTGCATCCATGCTGCAACCGGTCATCGGGATCTACACGGATCGCCATCCCAAACCCTATTCTTTGTCCATCGGCATGGGCTGCACACTGGCCGGGCTGGTCGTCCTCGCGCTGGCGCCCAATTATAGCGCGCTGCTCTGTGCCGCCGCCATGGTCGGCACCGGATCATCGATCTTCCATCCGGAATCTTCGCGCGTTGCGCGCATGGCCGCCGGCGGGCGATACGGCCTGGCGCAGTCGATCTTCCAGGTGGGCGGAAACACCGGAAGCGCCATGGGGCCGCTGTTGGCGGCCTGGATCATCCTGCCCCGAGGCCGGACCAGCGTGGCCTGGTTCTCTCTGGCCGCGCTCCTGGCCATACTCGTGCTCGTGCAGGTGGGTCGCTGGTATAAGCACCGGCAAAGGCAAAAAAGCCGTCACGCCATGACGCCCGCCGCGCCCGCGACGCTCCCCGCACGCACCGTGGCGCGGGCGATCACGGTCCTGCTGATCCTGATTTTCTCGAAATTTTTCTACCTATCGAGTCTGACCAGCTACTTTACATTTTATCTGATGAGTAAATTTCACCTGTCGGTCCAGTCCGCACAGGTTCACCTTTTCATCTTCCTATTCGCCGTTGCCGTCGGAACGCTTGTAGGCGGGCCCGTGGGAGATCGCGTTGGCCGCAAACGCGTCATATGGGTATCCATTCTAGGCGTGGCACCGTTCACGCTCGTTTTGCCCTATGTGAATCTGGCGTGGACCGGCATCTTGACATTCATCATCGGCCTTATACTGGCATCTGCTTTTTCAGCCATTCTGGTATTTGCCCAGGAGCTTTTGCCGGGCAAGGTGGGCATGGTATCGGGCCTGTTTTTCGGACTGGCTTTCGGCATGGCCGGCACGGGCGCGGCGGTGCTGGGCAGGCTGGCCGACGCGTACGGCATCGAATACGTTTACCGACTGTGTGCGTTCCTGCCGCTGCTCGGGATATTCACCGCTTTCCTGCCCGACATCCGCAGGTCATCGCGCGGATAGCCCCCCATGAACACCGAGCCCCTCGGCTCCCATGGACCCGGTTTATGAAGCGGCGGTGCTACACCTTGAAGCGATGCGCCAGCTCGTTGAGCTGCCGCGCCAACTCCGACAACGCCACGGAGCTCTGGTTCACATGGGTGCTGTTGGCGGACATTTCGCCGGCGGCGTGCTTGACCTCCCCGATCTCCTCGGCAATCTGCGCGGATACCGTGGAACCTTGCGAGACGTTTTCGTTGACGTCGCCGATCCCGTGGGAAGCCTGGGTGATATTCTTGGCGATCTCCTGGGTGGTGACCGACTGTTCCTCCACCGCCGTGGCGATGGTGCTGACGATCTGGTTGACTTCGTTGACCACCTGGGAGATGGCCTGGATCCCTTTAACGGTGCCCTGGGTCGAGGTTTGAATCCCTTCCACGCGCTGGCGGATATCGTTGGTGGCCTTGGCGGTCTGGTGGGCCAGATCCTTGATCTCATTGGCCACCACGGCAAAACCTCTGCCGGCATCGCCGGCGCGGGCCGCCTCGATGGTGGCGTTGAGAGCCAGCAGGTTCACCTGCTCCGAGATGTCGGTAATGGTTTCGATGATCTCGCCGATATCCCGTGCGGACTTGCCCAGCTCGTTGATCTGCTCCGAGGCCGACTCGGTCTGCGAAACCGCCTCTGTCGTAATGTTGCGGGCTTTGTCCGCATTCTCCGCGATTTCGTGGATGGTGGAGGTCATCTCCTCCACCGCCGTAGCCACCATGCTGACATTGGCCGAGGCCTGGGCCATGGCCGCGGCCACGGAGTTCATGTTGGTGCTCATCTGATTGCCGGCATCGGAGACGGTGCTGGCCTTGGCGGTGGTCTGTTCGGCACCGGCGGACATATGCTGGGATATGCCCAGCAGCTCCTGGGAAGCACTTTGCAACCGCCCGACGTTCTGGGCCACCTCGCGGACCATCGACTGGATCTTTTCGATGAAGGTGTTGAACCAGCGTGCCAGTTCGCCCATCTCGTCCCGGGAGTTGACCGGTAGCCGGTTGGTCAGATCCCCCTCGCCTTCGGCGATATCCTTGAGGCCCGCCACCGCCTGTTTCAAGGGCAGGGTCACCAGCCGCACGATGAGGTAAGAAAGGCCAAAGAAGGCCAACAGGCCCACAATGACAATGGCTGTAATGGCACCGGCGGCGGATTTTTTATGTGATGCGATAATGTGATGGGTGAGTTGCACCAACTCTTCCAGGGGCTCAATCGCCCCTTTGCCGGCCGCTTCCATCTGCCGAATGGTGTCGCGCTCCTTGGCGCCCAGTTGTTGCGAAAGTTCCACGGACTTCAAAAAGGAGTGCACCGAGCCCTGGACATCGCCGGCAAACTTGATGAATTTCTTGTCATTCAGCGCCTTGGCGAATTCGAGCAAGGCCGAGGTGTCTTCCTTGGCATCTCCGTTGGCCATGGCTTGAAACGCATCGACAAACTTTTGATCGCCGGTGGCCAGGTACTCGTGTCGCAGGTTCTGGAGATTCAGGAACAGAATTTTGCAGTCCCGGGTGACGTTCATCATCTCCATCTCGGCATTGCTCACATCCTCCCCCTGGATCTGCAATTTGGCCTGCCGCGCCTCAAGATCGCCTTGAATCTGATCAAGCAGCAACAGCGCCAGACCCAGGGGTTGATTCATGGATACCTTGATCTGTTCGTGCTCCGCGTGCAAGGCGGCCATTTCAGCGAACAACCCGCGGTAGCGGCCCAGCAGTTCCTGGGCCGCGGTCAGCTTCTGCTGGATCTCCGGGTTGGCGACATCTTTGGATAAAGCAGACAAGACGTTTTCGGTCTCCAGGGCCAGTGCTTCGAAGCGTTCCTGCAGCTCTGCGGTATAAAACTGCATGTAGGTCTTTTCAGCCACCCGCGTATCTTGCAGCAGCTTGACCACCCGGCTGAATTCCGTTCTGCCTGTGTTCAGAGTATCGATGTTGCCATAATAGTGGATTCCGGTTCCCACCAGGGCCAGAACCATCACAGTGGCGAGCAGCACGAACCCGTAGAGCTTGTACTGCAGTCTCGTGGCAAGAAAATCGAGCTTCATGAGTCTCTCCCATTCGCGCGTAGGTGATGGAGCACTATTAAAACCAACTGCGGACCCAACCCGGTATGACGCAGAACTGATTTGGGCATTCCCTCCGCAGAACACTGGATTGCGTCCTGGGCGGCGCGGGGCGCCCCCTCAGCCGATCTATTGAATGTCCAGCTTGGCAATCTCAGCCTCGTCGCCGTTATAGATGCCTGAGCCGATGACCACATCGGTGCCGTCCGCCATGGTGCATTTCTTGACAAAGGAAATTTTGCGCGTGACGTCCGTGGTGCCCGGTACGGGCCACAGGTAATCGACCCAGCCGTCACCTTTTTCAGCGACCAGGTTGTTCATGGTGACGAAAAAGCGCTTGCCTTTTTCATCCTTCAGGCCGATGAGGTTCTTGCCCTCCATCTTGTAT
>JBAQGR010000345.1:0-1567 GCA_049287895.1 Desulfatitalea sp. | reverse complement strand
ACAAGGATACCTGGGGTGAGAAAGTCGTGCGTGATGAATACAGCCAACTCAAGGAAGAGGTGGCCGATGCCGTGCGCAAAGGCGACGTCCAGGCCGCGGAGCAGCGCATCCAGAGCTATGAAACGCGTAACCGCGGCATTAACGCCGAGGTGGGTTCGGCGGCCGTGAGCGACCATCTGGAAAAAGAGGTCAAGACCCTGCGCCAAAGCGTCAGCGAAACCTTCGCCGGGCCGCCGGCGGCCGTGGCCGCCAAACAGAAGCAGACCTCCAAGGCCTTGCAGTACGAAAGCTATCAACAGCGGCGGGACAAGAAGTAGGCGCAAGGCTGGATGTGGAGGACATCTATGGGAATGCACATGTTTAAATACAATATCATAGGAGTGCTTCTGATGTGTTTAGTCTCCCTTCTGCCGACCCCGGCATATGCACATGGGAAGGTCGATCGGGTGGTCGTAAGGAAAAGCGAAAGAGAGATGGATTTGATGTCAAAGAATGAAATTGTCAGAAGCTATCGCATTTCTCTGGGCGCCAATCCCGTGGGGCATAAAATTCAGGAAGGCGATGAGCGCACGCCGGAGGGTCGCTACACCATCGATTATCGCAATCCCAAAAGCCGCTACCATCTTGCTTTGCATATTTCCTATCCCGATGCAGAAGACAATAAGCGGGCCAAAGCGAAACACCTCCGCCCAGGCGGGATGATCATGATCCATGGCTCCCCCAACAGTTGGGGCTGGGCGGAGAGCCTGCTCAAGGCAAGCGATTGGACCAATGGCTGCATTGCCGTGAGCAATGCCGAGATCGATGAGATTTGGACCTTGGTTAAAGATGGAACACCCATAGTGATTCAACCATAAGGTACTGCTCATTCCCACGCTCCTGCGTGGGAACGTATCGAGTAGAAAAGGAGTAAAGAATATGGGCATCATGACACGGTTTTTAAGACTATGGAAGGCGGATCTGCACGGAGTGATGGATCAGCTCGAAGACAAGGCGCTGCTGCTCAAGCAGTGTCTGCGGGAGATGGAGACCACCTTGCAGCAAAAGCAGACCCATCTGGCGCAATTGCGCCGCGCCTGCGAACAGATTCGAAGTGTCCAGGCCGCGCGTACCAAGGAACGGGAGCGAGTGGAGCTGGATATCGAACTGGCGGTGCGCAAGGAGAAGGATGACATCGCCAGGATGCTGATCCGCAAGCGCATGACCCTGCAAGCGGATCACGACCGTATAGTGGTTCAGCTGCGCCATCTGGAAGAAGAAGAGGACCGGTTGGCCCGGGCGTTCAGCGAGCAGCAAAGCCAATACGAGCGACTCAAAGTCAAAGCCGCGGCCTATTGCCAACAGGCCGAACAGCACGGCGTGCAGGATGCGGATGCGATCTGGACCGAACCGGCAGGCAGCTCCCTGGCCACCGAAGAGGAGATCGAATTGGAACTGATGCGCTGCAAGGAGAGCTTTGCCCAGGGAGGTGCCTCATGAACAAGCCGGTTCGCACCACCGTCGTTTTTGGTCTGGCCAGCGCGCTACTGATTTTCCCCGTGGTTTGGTTGCTCACGGACCACTGGGG
>JBAQGR010000344.1:0-11686 GCA_049287895.1 Desulfatitalea sp. | reverse complement strand
CGATGGATGATCGTCGGAGAACAAAAACCAATTTCGGAAATTAAGCAAATCGTAGCACCTTACAAAAAAATCCTGATTTTGGGGTGCGGCACTTGCGTCAAAACCTGTTTTGCCGGAGGCGAAGATGAGGTGGCCGTTCTGGCCTCGGCCTTGCGTCTGGTTTGTAAAACAGAGGGCAAGGAAATCGAAATCGAGGAACAGACAGTAGAGCGCCAGTGCGAAGACGAATTTATCCAGGAAAGCGCACCCGCGGTAGTGCGCAACCAGGCAATTCTCTCTTTGGCTTGCGGGGCCGGCGTGCAGGCCATGGCGCGCCGTTTTGCGACAACACCCATGCTACCGGGCGTCAACACCACCTTTATGGGTGTTCTGGAAAAGCCGGGCCTTTTTACTGAGGAGTGTTCGGGGTGTGGCGATTGCAAACTGGCCGTGTTCGGCGGAATTTGCCCATTCACGCGCTGTGCCAAAAAACTGCTCAACGGTCCTTGCGGCGGCTCCCGAAACGGACATTGCGAAGTGAGTTCCGAAATCGATTGCGCCTGGCACTTGATCATTGAACGTCTGAAGGCGTTGGGTCAGATGGATAACTTACGGGTTTATCTTCCTCCGAAAAACTGGGCTGCTAGTTTATCTTCAGGACCTCGCAAACTCATCAGAGAGGATCATATGCTATGAAAATCGAATCCACCGGAAAATTGCAGCAGGTTCTAGATAGTGGTGGGTTTGCAGTGACCGCGGAATGTGGTCCTCCCCGCGGTGCCGATGCTGAGATCATCCGCAAAAAGGGTGAACTGCTCAAGGGTTGTGTCGATGCCGTGAATGTGACCGACAATCAAACGGCCATTGTCAGGATGTCCAGTATTGCCGCCTGTGCTCACTTGGTGACGATGGGAATCGAACCGGTCATGCAGATGGTCACCCGGGATCGTAACCGGATTGCGCTCCAATCGGACATTATGGGCGCTTATTCTCTGGGCATCAAAAATATTCTCTGTCTTTCAGGGGATCACCAGACCTTCGGCAGCCAACCGGATGCCATGAACGTGTTCGATATCGACTCGATGAATCTGGTGCGCACCGTGCAGACCATGCGCGAACAGGGTAAAGACATGAGTGGGTTCGAGCTCAAGGGAGCTCCGCGGATGTTTATTGGTGCGGCCGCCAACCCCTTTGCCGATCCCTTTGAATTCCGGGTGATCCGGCTGGCCAAAAAAATTGACGCCGGCGCTGATTTTATTCAGACCCAATGCGTTTATAACATGGAGCGTTTCAAGGCCTGGATGAAAATGGTGAGCGACGAAGGGTTGACCGAAAAGGTTCATATTCTGGCCGGTGTGACTCCTATGAAATCCGAAGGCATGGCCAAATACATGGCCAAACGGGTGGCGGGAATGGACGTCCCCGAGGGTCTGATCAAGCGTATGGGGGGCGTATCTAAACAAAAGGCCCCGGAGGAAGGTATCAAAATCTGCCTGGAAACCATTGCCGAGCTTCGTGAAATCCCGGGGGTTCACGGCATTCACTTGATGGCCATCGAGTGGGAGGATGTCGTCGGTCAAATAGTCTCGGAAGCCGGGCTTCTGCCACGGCCGTAACCGGAGAAACTCATGCCCCAAAAGTACCATATCCATACTAAAACCGCTCCTCCGCGTTTTCATCCCATCGGCAAGTATGCGACGGTCGAGTTTCGCGAGAACTGCGCCGGCTCTTGCAGATTATGTGTGAAGAAGAAGTGCGTCTACAATATCTTCAAGGAAAATCTTCTGCACATGAGCGCGATGGAGGAGCCCGAGTACCTGTACACCTGCATGAGTTGTTTTCGCTGTGTCCAGGAGTGCACCAAGGGCATCTTTTCGCGTACTATCAATCCGGACTACCGCACCCTGGGTGATGCGTACTGGCGCGCGGAAAACCTGCACCGGCTGTGGTATCAGGCTCACACAGGCAAAATACCGGTTTCCGGTGCCGGATACCGCGGTCCCTTCGTAGGACCTGGCTTCGATGCCATGTGGACCGACATGTCCGAAATCGTCCGTCCAACGCGCGACGGTATCCACGGCCGGGAATATATCAATACCTGTTTCGAGCTCTCCCGGCGGTTGACGCAGCTTGAATTCAATGCGGACATGTCTTTGACCTCGGAAGCGCCGCCTCTCTTGGAACTGCCTTTGCCCTTGCTCTTCCGGTTGTCGCCACATCTTTTGATCAACGACCACGTATTGCTACCCATGGCCAGGGCTGCCAAGACGCTGGGAACGCTGATGTTTGTCCGCTCGCAGGATCTCACCCCATTGCTGGCGCCCTATGCCGGCCACCTGATTCCTTGTCTGACCCAAGATAATATCGCGCAATACGGCGAGATAATCCGCAAGAGCCGCGTCGTAGAGCTGGCCGATGCACCCGGAATCGAAGCCGCCATGAATAGGGTTCGGGCCATTCATCCGGATATTATCCTCCTGGTGGGCATGGCACTTGACCGCAAAGCACCGGTGCGCGCCGCGGAGCTGGTCCATAGTGGCGTGGATAGCCTGCACTTTTACGCGGATGATCACGGCAATGAGTTGAATGCCGCCCAGCCGCGGTTTTTAAAGGAGATGATCCGCGAGGTCCACCTCAATCTGGTGGCCCATGGGGCCCGCCAGAAGATCAACCTGGTGTTTTCGGGCGGTATCGCCATGGCCGAGCATATGGCCAAGGCCATCCTTTGCGGTGCCGATGCCGTGACCGCCGATCATGCCCTCTTGATTGCCCTGGAATGCCGGCTGTGCGGCAGGTGCCAAAACGGCCTCTCCTGCCCTGTCAAACTGGATAAACCCTTGGATACCGCGTGGGGCAGCGACCGAATCATCAATCTCGTCGCCGCCTGGCAGAGCCAATTGATCGAACTGATGGGCGCCATGGGCATCCGCGAGGCCCGGCGACTGCGCGGGGAGGTGGGCCGCTCCATGTGGTTTGAGAATCTGGAAAAAGATCATTTTGGGCCCATCTTCGGTGAACGTAAAGTGCCTGGACTAGGATAACCCATGAACCAACACCCTCAAAAACAGCCACTACCGCAGATCAGGGAAACCCGATCGCGTTTTCGCAACACCATCGGGAAATATACGATTAAAAGAAGCTCGGCCTGTATTTCCTGTGGGTTGTGCGCAAAACTCTGCCCATACGGGGTCCATCCGCGCTACGAGAACTACTCCAAACCCATCCGGCCGGTGGAACACAAGTGTATTGGATTCCAATGCAAGCAAAATGATTTTTATTGCATCGACCGCTGCCCACAGCAAGCCCTGACCCTGCGGCTGAATCCGATTCTGGAAACCCTGGGAGATTATCGCTGGCCCTCTGAAATGTTGATCGCCCATTGGGAAATGGCCGAGACCGGCAACCTCCCATCGATTGACCTGGAGTACAGTCTGGGATACTCCGGCGGCGGCTTTGACAAGATCCGGTTCAAAGTGCCGGACCCGGCCCAGTACCGGCAGATCAGCGACGAGGCGCTGGATCTGAGCCTCGATCTGAACAAGCGCAAGGACGGCCGGCCGGAAAGGCGCCTGTCCCTGCCTTGCTACAGCGGAGGCATGTCTTATGGCTCCATGGCGTTGACGGCTTTGACCGGCCGGGCCAGAGCGGCCCAAAGATTGAATACCCTGACCTGTACGGGAGAGGGCGGGTACCCCAAGGAGTTTGTGCCCTACGCCGATTTTGTCATCACCCAGGTGGCCACCGGACTTTTCGGGGTGCGTGAAGAGACCATGCTCTTTGCGCCGGTGATTGAGTTCAAATATGCCCAGGGCGCCAAACCCGGTCTGGGCGGGCATTTGCTGGGTGACAAAGTGACCCCTGAAGTGGCCGCCATGCGCGAGACCGTGGTGGGAAATTCGCTCTTTTCTCCCTTTCCATTTCACAGCGTCTATTCGGTGGAAGATCATAAGAAGCATGTCGATTGGGTCAAGGAAGTCAACCCGCGCGCCATCGTGTCCGTTAAAGTATCCACACCCACGGATGTGGATATGGTGGCCGTGGGCAGCTATTATGCGGGCGCGCATATCGTTCATATCGACGGCAGCTACGGCGGAACCGGAGCAGCCCCGGATATCGCCAAAAAAAATATCGCCATGCCCATTGAATATGCTATCCCCAAAGTCCATCAGTTTCTCAAGGATGAAGGCATTCGGGAAGAAGTTTGCCTGATCGCCAGCGGCGGCATCCGCAATGCCATGGATGTGGCCAAGGCCATCGCGCTGGGAGCCGACGGCGTGGTCATTGGAACCGCCGAACTGGTGGCCCTCGAATGTGTGCGTTGCGGCAACTGCGAAAGCGGCCGTGGCTGCGCCCGGGGCATCGCGTCCACCGACAGCGAACTGGGCCAGATGATTTCCGAGGCTTACGCCGAGCAACGGATCGTCAACATGTATATGGCGTGGCGCAAGCAATGGTGTGAACTGCTGCGCCAATTCGGCTTCAGCAGTATTCGGGAGTTGGTGGGCCGTTCCGATTTACTGGTGCATCTGGACTATCTGGAAGAAGAAGAAAGAGCCCAATACCAGCCGGCGCCCCGAAAGCGAATGTATATTTGACAGGAGCATGCATGCGGTCTCGTTATCATTCGGTCATCGATAAATTTCTCAATTCCAGAGCAAAACTGCCCTACGGCGGTGTGGATCTTAAAAAGTCCGCGGAAGAAGGCGGTTGCGGGGTAACCGGATTCATTGCGTCCATTCCGGTCCGGGGGCGCCATATCTACGAACCCTCCATGCAGATGCACAACCGCGGCAACGGCAAAGGCGGTGGGATTGCCGCCGTCGGGTTGTCGGCGCAGAGCCTGGGAGTCAGCCAGGAGATTTTGGATTCCCATTACATGCTTCAGGTGGCGCTGCTCGATCCCGCGGCCCGGCAGCAAGTAGAAAAAGCCCATATCGCGCCTTTTTTGGAAGTCCACAAGGCCGGGCGGATTCCCACGGTCGATGATTACCGCGATGTGCAAGGTCTGGATGTCAAACCGCCCGATGTGTGGCGCTACTTTGTGCGGGTTAAAAAAGATGTTCTGGGCCGCTTCGTCGAAGAGAACGGATTTGAGGACCTGACCCCGGCCAAGGCCGAAGACGAATTCATCTTCCAGAACTCCATCCGCATCAATCAGCGCTTTTACGCCTCCCTGGGAGAAAAGCAGGCCTTTGTACTCTCCCATGGCCGTAATTTGATGATATTAAAGATCGTCGGCTATGCTGAAAAAGTCGTCGAATATTATCTTCTGGATGATTTCAAGGCCCATGGCTGGATCGCCCATCAACGCTATCCCACCAAGGGGCGGGTCTGGCACCCTGGCGGCGCGCATCCTTTCATCGGCATGGACGAGGCCTTGGTGCATAACGGTGATTTTGCCAATTACCACGCCGTCAGCGAGTACCTGCAGCAGCATAACATCCATCCGCAATTTTTGACGGATACCGAAGTATCCGTGCTTTTGCTGGATCTTTTGAACCGCACCTTTGGATATCCCATGGAGTACATCATCGAGGCCATGGCGCCGACCACCGAGCATGACTTCGATCAATTGTCACCGGAAAAACAACATATTTATCGCCGCATTCAGTCGGCCCATATCCACGCCTCCCCGGACGGACCCTGGTTTTTTATCATCGCCCGCAACAATCCCTATAAAAAGTTCTTTCAGCTCATCGGCATTACGGATACCGCCATGTTGCGGCCCCAGGTGTTCGCCCTTCAGGAGGGCGCTGTGCAAATCGGTCTGATCTGTTCGGAAAAGCAGGCCATCGATGCGACCCTGCAAAACCTGGCCGCCGAAGACGACCGCTTTTGCCCGGTGGCCGATAAATATTGGAACGCGCGGGGGGGCAGCGCCACCGACGGCGGCTCATTTATGTTCACGGTCAAGGACGCCGGCAAGGGCGACGGATCCAAAGAGCTGATCTGCACGAACAAGTTCGGCGAGGTGGTCCGCACGCCCAAGGGCCAGAAGCATTTTCGGCCGGCGCAAGGGTTAGCCGTATCAGAAAAATCCGCCGACATCTCCGCTTTGGTTGAAGCAGGCTTAGCCGCCCAGAATACCTCGGATTTGAAACGCCGCTGCCAGGAGTTGCTGGCCGCCTGGCCTTATGCTTCTTTGATTCAATTGTGCGAAGAACTCATTGCGCGGTCTGCAAAAAACGATTCTATCAAGACCAAAGCCATCGAGGTTCTGACTTTTCTTTATGACCGCCGTATTCGCACCGGAGAAAAAAAGCGCAGTTCGGTGCTGAACATCCTGGGGAAGAGTCTGACAGCGCTTTTTGCAGCCTCTCCCAAGATGAATGCAAACAGCCAAAGCCTCTATCGCCATATCGATTGGGAGACCCGAAGCACGCTGAGGCCCCCCCAGGGAGACGAGCGCATTTGCGTGCTCAATGCCAAAGAGTTTCCGCCGGAGGGCGACACCTGCGACGCGCGCTTGATCTGCGACGCCTATGCAATGGGGTGGAAGCAGTTTATCTGCTATGGGTACAAAGGGCAGCGGTTTACCGGATGCGGACTGTCCAAGGAGTCCGACGGGGTGCGGATCGATGTCTACGACAGCTCCGGCGATTATCTGGCATCCGGCATCGACGGGCTTGAAATTTATGTTCACGGCAATGCCCAGGACCAGTTGGCCCAGATCATCAAACGCGGCAAGCTGGTGATTTACGGTGATGTGGGTCAGACCTTCATGTACGGCGCCAAGGGTGGAGAAGTGTATGTCTTGGGCAACGCCGCGGGCCGCCCGGTGATCAATGCCGTCGGACGTCCGCGGGTAGTAATCAACGGCACCTGCCTCGACTATCTGGCCGAGTCCTTTATGGCCGGCGATCCTTTGAATGGTGGCGGGTTTGTGATTCTGAACGGTATCGAATTCGATTTGGATGGGAAGGTGGTCCCACTGCAAAACCCCTATCCCGGCTCTAATCTTTATTCTCTCGCCTCGGGCGGTGCTATCTATATGCGAGATCCGCACCAGCTCGTTGTGGAAGAGCAACTCAACGGCGGCGAGTTCGCCCAATTGACCCCGGCCGACTGGGAACTGATTCTTCCTTACCTTAAAGAGAACGAAAGCCTGTTCGGCATTTCCATTGAAAACGACCTGCTGAAGGTGGACGGGCAAAAAAAGGACTATGCATCGGTTTACCGCAAGGTGCGGGCCGTCAAGCTCGATGTTCTGGGCAAGGCAGCGACGGCCGTAGAGGAGTGGGGGGAGGATTGGAAGGAAGCGACTTGATGCGGTGGTATGAATAGGGCTTCCCGTTACCATATATGCACACATACCTTGTCTGCCTTTTCCCGGCGGTAGGCCTCCAGCGTGATGGCACCCGCAACAATCTGTTATCATAATTATTTCTATAGCCAGCCCATGTGACGCAAACGGGCACGCATTATGCTTATCGCATACCGGGGCGATACTGATCGATCGATGAGATCGGGCGCCCACCCACCATCAGGCTTCGTTGAAATGAGGAGGCGGTATGCGGTCGTTGAGAGCATTGTTTACCCAATCGGTTTTTCCTGTTTTGTTGCTGTTGTTGCTGTTGATTGCCTGCGGCGGCGGGGGAGGGAGCGACTCCGATGCGAACACGCCCGCTGCCTCCGTTCCGGTGGTCGGACGCTTCGTGGCGGAACCCGGTTACATAGTGTCGGGCAGCGGTGGCAGCGTTGCGCTGGCCTGGCAGGTGAGCGGCGCCGACCGCTTGACGATCACGCCCGATGTGGGCACAGTCAGCGGCGCTAGCGGCAGCACCAGCGTGCATCCCACGGTCACGACCACCTACACCCTTCTGGCCGAGAATGCTCAAGGCAGCGCCAGCGCCACGGCGAGTGTGGCCGTCGGCACCACCGCACCGGCCGGTGGGCAGGCTTACGGCGATGTCCCTGCCGGGCTCCCGGCGCGGCTGAGCGTCGGGCTCGTGGAGGACCCGGGCGAGACCTGGATGCGCGACAGCGGTGTCGCCTGGGACATGCGCTATCACTACTTCACCAAAGGTTGGCGTGACAATTGGACCTGGGATCCCACCAACAGCGGTCAATGGGGACTGGACTACATGAACGAATGCGATGAGCATGGCTTCCTGCCGGTGGTGCAGTACTACTGCATGAACGGTTTTTCCGGTTACGACGAGAGCGCCTTTTACGCCACTACCCAGAACGCATCGGTCATGGCCGACTACTTCGACGACTTCAAGGTGCTGATGCAACGCTGCAAGGAGTTCGACAAGCCGGTGCTGGTGCTGATGGAGGGCGACGGTTACGCCTATATGGAGATTCAAACCGGTGACAACCCCGATGCCTATGCGGCGGTGGACGCCACCGGCATGCCCGAACTGGCGGGACTGCCCGATACTGCCGCGGGCTGGGGCCTGGCCTTCCTGAAGATCCGCCAGGCTGTGGGGGCCGACAAGGTGATCCTGGGCATGCACATCTCCGGTTGGGCCACGCAGAAAGATATCGGCTACTACCAGACCGACGTCCCCTTGCAGCCCGAAGTCGACCAGGCCTATGCCTTTCTCTCCAAGTTGGGACTGGACGCCAACGTCACCGGCAGCACTTATGATGTGCTGGTGGGCGACCCCCTGGACCGCGACTCCGGTTTTTACGAAATCCACGAAGGACTCGGCCAGGCGCGTTGGTGGGATGCCTCCGATGCGGCGCCGATCGACAGCAAAAGTTTCAACCGCTATGCCGAATGGATGCGGCTCTGGAACATCAAGGCTCAAAAACGGTGGGTGCTCTGGCAGATCCCACTGGGCAACTCCAACCACCTCAATGTCTGGAATGACGACGGCCCGCGCCAGGGCTACAAAGACAACCGGCCCGAATACTTCTTTGCCAACGGAACGGACCATCTGCGCAAGTTCGCCGATGCCGGCGCCATCGCGCTGCTCTTCGGTCCCGGCGCCGCCGGCCAGTCCTATTGCACCAACGACGTGTATACGGACGGCCAGCTCTTCATGCAGAGCCGCGCCGGCGCCATTCTTAATGCCGGCGGAGTGCCCATTGTCACGGACGGAAACTGATGAAACGCTGGTGAGCTCGTGAAAGTCTGCTTGTCGCTCGATGCGTCAATACCGAAAAGGAGAGCAGCTGCTCACCCCGGCTAAGCCCGCAGCAGGCGTCGTTGCAACAGCTTTTGCATGTCACGACGTCCATCGGCGATAAGTAGCACATAGACATTGTTTCCCATGACGCGGTAGATGATGCGGTAGGGTTTGAAGAAAACCTGGCGGAACTCCCGCAGTCCCAAGACAAGCAATTCCCTCGGGCAGGCGCCGCGGTGAGGATTTTCAGAGAGGCTGTTGAACGCCTTTTCAATCCTGTCCAGAACATAATCCGCCTTGCCCGGCCCATCGTGCAGGTCAATATAATCCCATATTTCCTCAACGTCACGCGCTGCGTCATCGGTCAGCAACACTGGGAACGGCATCAGCGGGCCTCCCGCCTTTGGCGCAGGCGCTTGATGACATCGGCAGCGGGTTGAACCTTACCTTCCTCGATCTGACGTGCGCCGAGTGCCAGGATTTTCAACAAGGCCATCGTCTCCTGCGTCTGTTCGTAACTTTCGATGTCCTGCACAACCGCTTTGGCCTCACCATTCTGGGTGATGATCAAAGGTTCCTGCTGTTTTCCGATATTGCGGACGATCTCGGCGGCATGCGCCTTCAGATAGCTGATCGGCTTGATTTGGCTGGACAGGGGCATGGTCTACCTCCTTAGAAATGTGTTGACCAAAAATAGTCTTTAAACAGGTCAACTGTCAAGACCGACATCAATCATCTATCCGGGCGATGCCCGTCTGCCCTCGGGGCTGGTGTGGCGGCATACCCGCATTCCGATTTGCAGCTTTGTGAAATGGGGGCCAGGCCGAGGATTTGCGCTTGCGAAAGAATCGGGGAAAGGGGTATTTGTGCCAAGGGGGCGTTTATAGGATTGGATCGCGCGCAAGGATCCAAGAAACATCAACTGCACAGAGGCGCTTTTCAAGAGCCTCTTGTTTATAGGTTCCTGCATTTATGGGGATTGAACACCAAGCTGTTTCAAACGACCCACAGCCGGGCCAGGGGATCTTTTACGGCTGGTGGATCGGCCTTGCCAGCACCTTGATCCTCGCCATCTCCAGCGGCCTCGGTTTTTACGGCCACGGGGTCTTCCTGGACCCGCTCTGCCATGCGCACGGGTGGTCCAAAGGGTCGGTATCCTCGGCCGTGACTCTCTATTTTTTCACCAGCGGCATCTCAGGGATGGTCATCGGTCGCCAGATCGACCGCTTCGGCCCCAGGCGTTTGCTGGTGATCGGCTCTCTGATGGTGGGATTGGCGTTCGTTCTGCTGAGCCGCATCACCGCGCTGTGGCATCTTTACGCCGTCTACCTGCTGATGGCGGTGGGATGGAGTGGCACCTCGCTGATCCCGGTCAATGCCTTGCTGGTCAACTGGTTCATCCTCAGGCGCGGCCGGGTGATGAGCCTGGTGATGTGCGGATTGAGCATCGGCGGTATTGTCATGGTGCCCCTGGCCACCTTCCTGATCGCGCGCTGGGGGTTGAGTCTGGCCCTGCCTGTTCTGGGAGCGCTGTTTTGCGCGGGGATCATCCCGCCGGCCCTGTTCATCGTCAAACAGAGGCCGTCCGATGTGGGCCAGTTTCCCGATGGCTGTCCGCCCCGGTGCAAGCCGGCCGACAGGGTGGCCGGCGCCCTGCGCTATGACTACCAGATGACGCCCTGGACCCGTGTCCAGGCCATGCATACGGTTGCATTCTGGGCCATCGTCGCGTCCTTTTTCCTGGCCATGATCTGCCAGGTGGCGTACCTGGTGCACCAGATCTCTTTCCTGTCAAAATCCCTGGGGCTGGCCGGCGCGGCCACCGCGGTGAGCCTGACCGCCGCGGCCAGCATTGCGGGCCGGCTGATCCTCGGCCTGTTCATCGATCCGCTGGACAAGCGCCACGTGACCATGGTCCTGCTTCTCCTGCAGGGCGCGGCAATTCTCGGCCTGGCCTATTCAACCCACACCGTTGTGCTTTACCTGGGCACCTTCATCTTCGGACTGACCATGGGCAGCATCATCATGACGCAGTCGCTGATCACCGCCGAGTGTTTTGGGATGATCTCCTTTGCCACGGTTTCGGGACTGGTGGGCATGTTCGTCGCGGTCGGATCGGCTATCGGACCGGCCATTGCCGGGATGATCTACGATGCCACCCAAAGCTATCATTTCGCGTTCACCCTGTTTGCGGGCGTGAGCCTGCTGGCTGCGGTGGCCATCCTTTTCGCCAAACCGCCGGCAGCGGCACAAGAAAGAGCAAAGCACCCGCAGGTATAAGCACCAGCGATGATCCACCTGCCGACTTTCTTACATTCACGAACGGAAGTTTTGAAAGGAGCGATAAAATGCCTGATGCACATCCCGCAAGCCGCATCGAAGATCTTTCCAAAGAGGAGCTGCTCAAGCTGGTCCCCGATTTCATGCACCGCATCCTTATTCATTACGCCTTGTGGTTCACCGAGGTGCGCCATCAGATGGGCTTGCCCCAGGCCCTTGCGACGCTCGACACCGCTTTCAGAAAAAGCCTGGGCATCCAGATGAAGCGCCTGGGCGAAACGCTGGGGTTCAAAGTGGTCGACGGTCTGCCGGCGGCGCTGGCCGACCTGGACAAAGCCGCGTTGCTCGAC
>JBAQGR010000343.1:0-12934 GCA_049287895.1 Desulfatitalea sp. | reverse complement strand
CCCCTATCGCATTCTGTCTTGCAGAGATGATAAAGAATACAACCAAAAACAGATGGATCAAATTCCTTGGCTTTCTATTAATTTGCGCTAACCTCATCGAACCGACTGTAAATGCCGTTAAACATATATTCGTTCCTGCAAAGCGTGAAGAGATGAATAAAGTCATGGTCTACATTAAAGAACATCGAGAGAATGACGACAGTTTTTATATCTACGCACATGCGATGAAATCTTTCAGCTACTATTGGAATTTAAACAAGGTTGAAATTGAAAGGCTCACAATTAGTCCTTCCAAGTCAGATAGCTCAACCGAGAAGATCGAATCTGAAATGCAAAATTTGTCCGGCCGAGTTTGGATAGTCTTCGGGCATGCGAAACAATCAAAGGGAGTTGATTATGAATCCCAATATTTGGCCGCCGCCGACAGATACGGGAGAAGAATCGATCAATATATCGATATTGGAGCTTCGACTTACTTGTACGAATTTCCGACGCGCAAACCAGCTGCAATACAGTGACTATTCCACCGAATAAGATGCAAGCGTGCTGTTCCATAAATAGAAAGCTGTGTATGGATAACAGAAATGTGTTTCTGAGAAAGGCATTGGAGGAAATTCCAAAACTTCTGACTTTGCTGGATAGAAACCCGCATAGCCCAACCTTTGGCTGCTTTGACCGCAATTTTTGGCACTACAAGATCATCGACTTCCCAAGCGGCATGGCCCAAGAATTTGTTTATCCGCTTGCCCTCGCTTATGATACAAATTCCGATTTGAATCCCTACTACGGGAAAAGTGTCATTCGGGACTGGGTTCATGCCGGTATTGCCTATGCCGCCACAAACGCTCATAAGGATGGCTCTTGCGATGATTACTACCCTTTTGAAAGGGCCTCCGGCGCTGCTGCTTTTTCTCTTCTCGGTTTTACTGAAAGCTACCGTCTGCTGAAATTGAGCAACCCGCGGTTTATCACTTTCTTTAAAAAACGAGCCGACTGGTTGGCAGACCATTTCGAAAGCGGCCGACTTTCCAATCACCAGGCATTGATCACCCTTTGCCTTGAACTAGTTGGCCGGACAATTCATACTGATCGTTGGGCGACCAAAATACACGAGCGTCTTAACAGCGTTCTTTCCTGGCAGAATGATGAAGGGTGGTTTCAAGAATATGAGGGCTTCGATCCCGGTTATCATACACTTACTGTTTTGCTTTTGGCCTGGATACATCAATTCAAACCCGAGGATCAAAGGCTCAAACATGCTATAACAAAAGGCATAGAGGTCGCGCTCGAATTCAGTCACCCGGATGGGAGTTTCGGAGGAGAGTACGGAAGTAGAAATACAAACAACTATTTTTCATATGGTTTTGAATTGGCTGGCCAGTGGAAACCAGAAGCTCTCTATTTAAACGATCAATTTTCAAAAGCGATCTCTGCAAACATTACGCCGTGCTATTCAGATGACCATATCATTGGTCATCATATTTGGGACTATTTTTTGACTTACAGTAATTATGTCACGCCAAGGCGATACGAGCACATCAGAAAAAGTAGGTTTTTCTTACGAGAAGGCAAAATGCTGGTCGATAGAAGAGAAGATACTGAAATCTACATAGCTTTGAATAAAGGTGGCGTTTTTAAGGTTTTTAAAAAGAATAAATTGGTTTGTGCAGACACCGGTTTTTCAGTCATAATAAAGACGGGCAAAAAGCAAAAGAACGCCGTAGCCCATCTTGTCGATAATTATGACATTGATGTCGATGAGAATACAATTTCAATTCAAGGAAAACTTGGGTGGGCGAAACAGTCGCAAATGGACTCCTGCAAATTCATCCTGCTTAGATTGATTATGTTTACGATCGGTCGTTTCTGCCCAAATTTTATCCGAAAAATTCTTCAGGCTCTGTTGATTACGGGTAAAAAGCGTGCAGATCTGTCCTTTAAAAGGCAATTTACCTGGCAAAGCGGAGCTTGGAATATCGAAGACCGGCTCGCAACCGAAAACTGGAATAATATAAAGGATGTTTGCATTGGAAGCGATCAGACCTCGATATATGTCGTTATGAGTCGAACTTTTCACATCGGTCAACTATTTCCTTCTATTGATTTACATTCCAAATTAAATGGTCTTGGACCTGGGCAGGAACTTATTTTCAAAAGGGTTATTGAATGAAACGCGCTGTATCCCTCATCATCAGCTTTACAATATTATTTATTATCATTTATAGAATTAAACCATACAGTTTGCTTGCTATTTTCAAGGACAGTTCTATTACCTGGATGTGCTTGGCCTTGGCAATGTTCGTTCCCACAGTATTGATGACCGCCTTTCGATTTAAGATTTTAGTACCTCCAAATGTTATCATCAGCCAAGCCGAAGCCATTAAGCTAATTTTGGCGGGCAGCTCGTTGAACATGGTCCTACCTTCCAAAATGGGCGATATCGCCAAGGGCTATTTTGTCAAAGAGAAAGCGGGTATTGACTTGGCCTCTTCTCTATCAATAGTCATTTATGAAAAAGCATGTGATGTTCTCTCGCTTTTACTTTGGTGTGTATTGGGTCTATTCTTTTTAAGGCAAAAGGATTTACTATTCTTCACACTTGCTGCAATGGTTCTATCGGGGCTGATTATCGGCGTATTGATGATAGGATCCGAGCGGTTTGCTATGGTTTCTTTAAATTTCTTTGTGCGCATCGCGCCTAAAAAAATACAAAATAAAATCGAAGGCATAAAATCCTCTTGGATAGGTATGTGCGGCTATTTGAAAAGAGACACCATACTTATGCTAAAAGTCGCCGGAATTTCAATTGCCATCTGGTTTTTACATCTTATTCAAATTTGGTTCTGTATCCGTATGTTAAATGCCAATATTCCAATGTGGAGTCATTTGGCACTTACACCAATGGCCATCTTTGCCGGGTTATTGCCATTGACCTATGCCGGGATCGGCACAAGAGACGCGGCGTTGATCTATTTTCTAAAACCTTATCTCTCAGTCAATGTTGCTGCAGCATTAGGACTGCTTTGTACTTTACGCTATATCATACCTGCAGTGGCTGGGCTTCCGTTTTTAAGTAAATATATGATCCATTTTAACCATAAATGAATGTAATTAATCTGATTATATAGAGGCCGGAACATATGAAACTGATTGTTCAAATTCCCTGCTATAATGAAGCCGCAACCTTAGAACAAACCGTCAGGGATTTGCCCAAAAAGATAGAAGGTGTCGACACCATCGAATATCTGGTCATCGATGACGGTAGTATGGACGATACTTCCGCCGTTGCCGAGCGCATAGGTGTTCATCACATCATCCGGCAGAATTACAATAAAGGGTTGGCAGCAACATTTTCAAATGGAATAAACCATTCAATTTCTTTAGGTGCGGATATTGTGGTCAATACCGATGGCGACAATCAATATTGTGGGCAAGACATCCCGATGATTGTTAAACCAATATTAGAAAAAAAGGCCGACATGGTGATAGGCTGTCGACCGATTAAAGACCATCCTGAATTCAGTTTCCTCAAAAAGGGCTTTCAGTATATAGGCAGCTGGGTTCTTCGAAAAATTTCGAAGACCACTGTGCGCGATGCCGCTTCCGGCTTTCGTGCCTTTTCACGAGAGGCCTGCATGCGTCTTTATGTCCATACTCGTTTTTCATATTGCATGGAAACACTTATTCAAGCAGGCAACAGCGGTCTGAAAGTCGAATCGATCGACATCCGTATTAATCCAAAAACAAGAGAATCCAGACTATTCAGAAATGTATTCCAATATTTATTCAAATCCGTGACTACGATCATTTCAATGTTTGTTTTATATAGACCCGGTTTCTTTTTCTTGCTTTGCAGCCTATTTTCTTTTGCAATTTCTTTGCTCCTCGGCATTCGATATGTCTATCTTACCTTTTTAACCAATCACCCCGATCCCATTAGAACCTATCTTCCATCGCTGATTTTGCTTTCAATTTTTGCGACATTGGGAATGATTCTTGTCATTTTAGGAGTATATGGTGAGATGGCAAAGGCTCAAAGAAAATTGTTGGAAGAGATAATCGTTAATCAGAGAAAATATTTAATTAATCAACCTGCAGAAAAGTAGGTTCAAAAACCCAGCCCTTTCAAGGAAGTACTGATAGTTAGGATAAAATAATACTTTTCGTTTGCACAAAACTCTATGAAATTCATGACAAGCGCCGCAAAATCGAATCGGATCAAACCGATAGCTGTCCACGCTGTAGTTCGGTTCGCCTGTAGGGCCTTAAATTGCGATAAGAAAAAAGGGCTTAGCACATTGCGCTAAGCCCCTTATATAAATGGCGGGAGCGACGAGACTCGAACTCGCGACCTCCGGCGTGACAGGCCGGCGTTCTAACCGAACTGAACTACACCCCCGCAAACTCGTATATGCTGCAATCGTCGATTCGCTGGGTCATGAGTTCCCTGTCCGGCCGAATCGACGATCCTGTAAACTACATGGTAGGCGGAACAGGGCTTGAACCTGTGACCCTCGGCTTGTAAGGCCGATGCTCTCCCAGCTGAGCTACCCGCCCACAGAAACATGGTACCTATTGAGGGCCCCAAATAGAAGGCCGTAACTACCAGCTCACCCTGTCCATGTCAAGCGGTTTTGTAACCGTTTTAATTGATGGGCGGGCGTTCGTCCGGATGGACGGGACGGCCCCTCCGGCTCATATCAAACGGGACATCGTGCTTGGCGAAAAGGGTTTCTCCGTCGGCCAATACCAGGGCGTGGGGCAGCACTTCATCCATGTGTTCCACGCTGACGATCTCCAGCTGCTTGGAGATGGTGGCCGGAATGTCTTTGAGATCTTTTTCGTTTTCTTTGGGAATGATGATCTTCTTAATGCCGCCCCGGTGCGCCGCCAGAATCTTCTCCTTGAGGCCGCCGATGGGCAGCACGCGACCGCGCAGGGTGATTTCGCCGGTCATGGCCACTTCGCGTCGGGCCGGTCGCCGGGTCAGGGCGGAGACCACGGAGGTGCACATAGCGATGCCGGCCGAAGGACCGTCCTTGGGGATAGCGCCTTCTGGGATGTGGATGTGCAAATCCACTTTGCGGTAAAAAGTGGCATCGATGCATAACTGCTCGGCGCGCGAGCGCACGAAACTGATGGCCGCCTGGGCCGACTCTTTCATCACATCGCCCAGCTTGCCGGTTACTGTCACCTGCCCTCGCCCGGGCATGATCAGGGTTTCCACAAAAAGCAGCTCGCCGCCCACCTGGGTCCAGGCCATGCCGGTGGCCATGCCGATCTGATCCTGCTCTTCGATCTCGGTGCTGCGGAAACGCGGCGGCCCCAAGTATTTTCCCACGGCGCCGTCGGTCACGCGCACGATCTTGTCGGTCTTGGTTTTGACCACGTGGCGGGCCACTTTGCGACAGATGCTGGCGAGCTCACGTTCCAGGTTGCGCACCCCGGCTTCGCGGGTATAACGGTTGATCACCGTATAGACTGCTTTTTCGGAAAAGGTGATCTGCTCAGGGGTCAAACCGTTGGTCTTGATCTGCTTGGGGACCAGAAACGCCTTGGCGATATTGTACTTCTCATGTTCGGTGTAGCCAGGCAAACGGATGATCTCCATGCGGTCCTGGAGCGGCAGGGGGATATCCGGCAGGGTATTGGCCGTAGTGATGAAGAGGATTTCGGACAGGTCGTAGTCCAGGTCCAGATAGTGGTCGCTGAAGGCGAAATTTTGCTCCGGGTCCAATACTTCCAATAGGGCGGCGCTGGGATCGCCGCGAAAATCCATGCTCATTTTGTCCACTTCATCCAGGCAGAAGACCGGGTTGTTGGTGCTCGCCTTTTTGAGGGACTGGATGATTTTTCCGGGCATCGCGCCGATATAGGTACGTCGGTGGCCGCGGATTTCGGCCTCGTCGCGCACGCCACCCAGCGAGAGTCGCACGAAACGGCGCCCCGTGGCGCGTGCCACGGACTTGGCCAGGGAGGTCTTGCCCACTCCCGGCGGGCCGACCAGACACAGGATCGGTCCGCGGATCTTTTTCACCAGGGCCTGCACGGCCAGGTACTCCAGGATACGTTCTTTGGGCTTGTCTAGACCGTAGTGGTCTTCGTTGAGAATCCGCTCGGCCTCGGTGATGTCGATGTGCACACGGCTGCGTTCGAACCAGGGCAGGCTGATGATCCATTCGATGTAGTTGCGCACCACTGTGGCTTCGGCCGACATGGGGGTCATCTGCTTGAGTTTCTTGAACTCCTGCTGGGTCTTGCTGGCCGCCTCCCGGGGCATGCGCTTGCGCTTGATCCGCTTTTCCAGCTCCTGCAGCTCATCGGCGGCCTCCTCCTCGGCGCCCATCTCCTTACGGATAGCGCGCATCTGCTCGTTGAGGTAGTAATTCTTCTGGGTCTTTTCCATCTGCTCTTTGACCCGCCCCTTGATGCGTTGATCCATGCGGAACACTTCCAGCTCCAGATTGATCAATTCCACCAGCAGGCTGAGCCGCCGATCGATGGGCATGGCCTCCAGCAAGCGTTGCTTGTCCTCGATTTTGAAAGAAAAATGGGAGGCCACCACGTCGGCCAGACGGGCATGGTCGCTGATGGAATCGATTTTAGCGACCAGATCCTTGGCCATGTTCTTGTTCAGCTTGGCGTAGGCCTCAAAGCCATCCTTCACCGTACGTGCCAGCGCCTCGGCCTCGGCTTCAGAGGCAATCACATCGGGTACAGGATCGAGCTCCACCTGGAAAAAATCATCCGCGAGGATGAAGCGGCGCACCCGGGCGCGCACCTGGCCTTCCACCAACGCCTTCACCGTGCCGTCGGGCAGCCGCAGCAACTGCAGCACGGTGCCGATGACGCCAACTTGGTTGATATCTTTTTCTGTGGGATTGTCCACGTTGGCGCTTCGCTGGGTGGCCAGAAAAATATGCTTGTCCACGGTGTTCATGGCGCTGGACAAGGCGGCCACCGACTTGGGACGCCCCACGAACAAGGGGGCCACCATCTGGGGGAAGACCACAATATCGCGCACGGGCAGCAACGGCATGATCTGCCCGCCCGGACCTTCACTATCGTTTCTGAAAAACCGCGTAATGCTGACCATGTTCTAAGCCTGCTTCTTTGTCTGTTCGTAAAGCAGAATCGGATCTTCCTTGTGCAGCACCACATCCTCGCTGATCACGCACTCCTTCACATTTTCGATGGAAGGAATTTCGTACATGATATCGAGCATGCAATTTTCCAGGATGGCCCGCAGGCCGCGCGCGCCGGATTTACGTTTGATGGCCTGATCGGCCACGGCGGACAGCGCGCTGTCGGTCAGGCGCAGATTGACCCCTTCCACCTCGAACAGCTTCTGATACTGTTTGACCAGGGCATTCTTGGGCTCGGTCAAAATGCGCACCAGCGTTTTCGCGCTCAGCTCGTCCAGGGTGGCAATCACCGGCAGACGGCCCAGAAACTCGGGGATCATACCGTATTTGATCAAATCCTCGGGCTGCACTTCCTTGAGAATTTCACCCAGGGAAGACTCTTTTTCCTTGACCACCTTGGCGCCGAACCCCATGGTTTTGGACCCCAGGCGGCGCTTGACGATCTGCTCCAGACCGTTGAAGGTGCCCCCGCAAATAAACAGGATGTTGGCAGTATCCACCTTGACGAAATCCTGCTGGGGATGCTTGCGCCCACCCTTGGGCGGCACGCTGGCCATGGTGCCTTCAATGATCTTCAACAACGCCTGCTGCACCCCTTCGCCGGACACATCACGGGTGATCGACGGATTGTCCGATTTGCTGGCGATCTTGTCGATCTCGTCGATATAGACGATACCGCGCTTGGCCTTTTCCACGTCGTAATCGGCATTCTGCAACAGCGACAGGATGATGTTTTCCACATCCTCGCCCACATAACCGGCCTCGGTCAGACTGGTGGCATCGGCGATGGTGAAGGGCACATTTAAAAAACGGGCCAACGTCTGGGCCAGCAAGGTCTTGCCGCTGCCAGTGGGGCCGATGAGCAGTATATTGCTCTTCGAAATCTCCACATCGCTGGTGCTCAGGGCCGAATCGAGCCGCTTGTAGTGGTTGTACACCGCCACTGCCAATATCTTCTTGGCGGTCTCCTGCTCGATGACGTACTCGTCCAGCTTGCCCTTGATCTCTTTGGGGATCATCAGATTGGAGAGTTCACCGGCTTCTTTCTCGGTCTCCTCTTCGATGATCTCGCTGCACAGCTGAATACACTCGTCGCAAATGTAGACGGCCGGGCCGGCGATCAGCTTCTTGACCTCTTTTTGGTTCTTGCCGCAAAAAGAACAAAAGAGGTTGTCGTTGGGATCGTCTTTTTTTGCCATGTAATTATTTCTCCAACTTATCGATGTGATCCAGGTCTTCCCGGTTGCGGATCACATGATCCACGATGCCGTAATCCCTGGCTTCCACACCCGATAAGAAATAGTCCCGGTCGGTGTCCTTCTGAATCTGGGCGAGGTCCTTGCCGGTGTGTTTCTTGAGAATCACGTTCAAGGTCTCTTTCATGCGCAGGATCTCTTTGGCCTGGATTTCGATGTCCGATGCCTGGCCCTGGAACCCGCCCATGGGCTGATGGATCATGATGCGCGAACTGGGCAGCGAGTAACGTTTCTTGGCGGTTCCGGCCGCCAGAAGCAAGGCGCCCATGCTGGCCGCCTGACCGATACAAACCGTGGTGATATCCGGCTTGATGTACTGCATGGTGTCGTACACGGCCAATCCGGCGGTGACCACCCCACCCGGGGAGTTGATGTAGAAGTTGATATCCTTGTCCGGGTCCTCGGATTCGAGAAACAGCAACTGGGCGATCAACAGATTGGCCACCTCGTCATTGATGGCGGTACCCAGAAAAATGATTCGGTCTTTGAGCAAACGCGAATAGATATCGTAAGCTCGCTCGCCGCGACTGGTTTGGTCGATGACCATTGGGATCACTGGCACGCTGAAACTCCTTTTGATTGATACGATTAAATCGTCCGCACGCGACCGTTACGGATCGAACTCAGGTTTCCAAAGCGTCCGAACCGATTATATCGCCTTTGTTCTAGAGATCAATAGCGCTTATTGTCCGGAATGAACAGTGGGCGCGAAGCGTCACTTTTTCGCATCCGGCGCGACCTCTTTAATTGTGCTGTTCTCAATAATAATCCGCAATGCCTTCTTTTCAAGCAAGGTGTGTTTAAAAAAGGCCAGGCTATCCTTGTCCTGGTTGTAATAGGCCTTGATACTATCGATGGGCTGCCGGTAGTTGTCGGCCATCTCTTGCATCCCTTTTTCCAGCTCCTCATCGCCCAGGACCAGTTTTTCCTGGTCGATCAGCTTGGAGAGGATCAAGTGCCGGCGCACCTGCTTTTCGGCCACTGGCCGGTACTGTTGGCCCAGAAGCTCCCGGGAGAGGCCGGCCTCCTCGAATGAACGATTGCTGTCGGCAAACGAGCGCTCGGCATCGTTGAGAATGTGCTCCAACTCGGCATTGACTATAGTTTCGGGCACTTCGAACTCGGATTGGGCCAACAGCCGCGTGAAGATCTGCTCGTTGAGTTCCTGTTCGGTGCGCTTCGCATAGCCGTTGGCCAAGTTTTCCCGGATCTTGGTGGTCAGCGCCGCCAAGGAGTCGAACTGCTCGCCGATACTCTTGGCGAATTGGTCATCCAAAGCCGGCAGGATCTCTTCGCGGATCTCGTTCACCTTCACCTTGAACAGTAGGTGCTGGCCGGCCAGCTCCTTGCCGAAATAGTCGTCGGGAAAGGTGACATCGATCTCCTTGGCGTCGCCCGCCTTCATCCCCACCAATCCAGCGTCCAGATCCTTGACGACCCGGCCTTCGCCGAGCTTCACGATGAAATTTTCGGTTTTGCGAGTGGCGTCGTGGGGTTGGCCGTCCTTATAGCCTTCGTAGTCGATCACAGCCACATCCCCGTTCTGCAGGGGACGATCCGTTTCGATCTTCTTCTGTTGGGCCAGGTTACGCTGCAACATCTTGAGTTGCATATCGATCTCTTCATCGCTGACCACATACTTGCTTTTAGTCAACTCCAATCCTTTGAACTGGACATCGGCGATCTCGGGCTGGACCTCCACCGCGGCGTCAAAGACATAGGCGCTCTTTTCCTGGAGTTCGGGCGGATCCACCTTGGGCATGCCCACGATCTTCAATTTGGTCTCTCTGAGGGCTTCCAGGAAACCCTCCTGGACCAACTTGGACGACACGTCGGCCATCACGTCCTTGCCATAGACGCGCTCCAAAACCGGCCGCGGCGCCTTGCCGGGACGAAAGCCCTTCACCTTGGCGGTTTTTTTAAGCTCGCCGTAGGCGCTGTTCACTTCACGCGCCACAACATCCTGGGGTACTTCGATGTGCAACACCTTTTTGACGCTGCTCTGATTCTCAACGGTCACTTTCATAACGAGACTACCTTTCTACACCAATAATAAAGTGCCCCGAGCCGATTGGTCTCAAGGCACCTGCATTTTTCGCACCACCCTACCTCCATCGATCCGTCTTATCGTTCACAGGGGCGGGAAATTCCGGTACAAACGGAGATGGTACTATGGCAACGGTCGCTGAGGGCTTGGCGTGGGTGGGCATACGCCGCGCACTACACTGAAATGCAACCACCGAAAACAGGCGCAGTGGATGGATGGTCACATTGGTGCGAGAGGGGAGACTTGAACTCCCACTCTGTCGCCAGAGCTGGATCCTAAGTCCAGTGCGTCTACCAATTCCGCCACTCTCGCAAAATATCTGGCCCAGACCCGATTTAGGTACTTGACTTTCAACCCTTTTCAACTAAACTGCCTTTTTATTAAAAAGGAATTTAGTTAATATTAAACCCAATGGGTGTCAAGCTAAATAAAGGCGCCCAGCCGCCATCAGAAACGACTTTGCGCCATCCTTTTATATATATCTCGATAATGTGGCTGGCCTTATCAGTCTCGGCGGGCCATGCCCTCGGCCAACCGCCGGACCCACCGGCCGACCCCCGCGGCACCATCGCCCTGGATGCGGGCCACGGCGGCAAGGAGAGCGGCGGTCGCGGCCCCCAAGGCACCTTGGAAAAAGAGGTCTGCCTGGCACTGGTGCGCCACCTCACCCGCCTGCTGGAACCAGACTACCGCGTCATCCTCACGCGCAGCGATGACTATGATGTGGCTTTGCCGGAACGCACCGCCATCGCCAATCACCACGATGCCGACCTGTTGATCAGCATTCACACGGCTGCGGGCTTCACGCAAGCCGCCGACGGCATTGCCATCTATTATTTTAAACCTTCGGTGCAGGCGGCCGAAGAACGACCCCAAAGCCTGCCCGACACCCAAGTGGGCCACGCCTGGAACCGTGTGCAAATCCCCCACACTGCCGCCAGCCGAACGTTGGCGGCCTTGATCCAACAAAGCTTTGAAACAGTACCGGGCATACCTTCGGTACAGGTGGCCCAAGCCCCCCTGCAGGTATTGGAGGGCGCAAACATGCCGGCGGTGCTCCTCGAGGTGGGCTATCTGACCCATGCAGCCAGCGAAAAAAGCCTGAACACCCCCGAACGCCAGGCCGCTTACGCCCAGGCCATTGCCCGGGCCATCGATAGCTTCATGGCCAGCCTGCGCCCAAGGCCCCACATGCAGCGTTAGACGTGGGGAGACGCAACGGGGGGTTTGTATTGTTCGTGCTTGGTTTGAATGCCAAAGGAAGGAATCCCATCGGGGTCGAAAAATTCCGATGATCCTTGGTTGCGCGCGTAGGGGCGACCGGCGGTCGCCCATTCCTCCAGACGGTGAACGATGATGTGAAGCAGCAACGGTCTTGCTTCAGACCGGCAGGCGTGCTATGCAGCGGGCCATATCGGGGCGTGGCGCAGCCTGGTAGCGCACCTGCTTTGGGAGCAGGGGGTCGGAGGTTCAAATCCTCTCGCCCCGACCAATTTAATCAATGAGATAGGCCGACTTACCGAGTCGGCCTTTTCATTTGGTAGTGACTTTGGCCAAAATACGCCCCCAAGAATATTTATTATTATGCCCAGGTAGCGACATTTGCTGCATTTAATTGCCGGGCCTGGATATAGCAGGAAGCCCAATCCGATTAAGGTAGTTTGAGAAGCGTTGAGAAAGGTGTTCTCTAAAAAGTTCGTTCACTGTGGCGAGGTAGTGTTTTTTGTGTTTATGCAAGAAATATCTAAATGGCAGGGTATAATAAGCCTTAAAATCCATCACTAAATCAGGTATTTGATGCTCCACATCTGCTGGAAGAAAGTGATAACGCGGACTCTGATTGATTTTGATAGGCCCCCACAACGAGCCAACGATCCTATCAGCCTTAATATCATATAGCGATTTTATGTGCTCTCCTGATCTCAGGAGTTCAGACGGGAATGCTGGAACAAACAGAACGGAATGTAAAAATTGATTAAAAAGCTTGCAGGAGCCTTCACATTTCAGCTCCGGTGATAAAATGCTATTTCCCTGTTCTAAATCACAATCCTGACTTAACACCACAATATATTGATAGGTTAGTTCAACAGAGGACTCGTCGTCCCCAATGATTACAAATTTTATATCCCTAAGGATATCCCCCTGAGAGATTCTTTTGCAATCATGGGTCTCGTAATGTGATTCAATCTTGCTTTTTAACATACCCCAATATTTTGGCGACTGGTCGATTAACGGTATATCGTGAATCAACTATTCCATTCTTAAACGTATCTACCACCTGCTTTACCGTCATAACTGATTCGGGTCTAACAACCGTTTTTGGCTCTTCAAAATAGGATTCAGCGCTATTGCTCGAATAGTCCTTATTCATTGATTACCTCCATGTGCGTCCTGAGGCCTTCTTTAATACATTTTTCAAACATAATTGCCGATTCTTTATTGAATCTTCTCAACAATATCATAATCTGATCTTGTTCAACGTAATC